>RXIL01000136.1 GCA_004212085.1 Candidatus Methanolliviera hydrocarbonicum | reverse complement strand
ATCAAAAACTACGAAGATTGCGGTAGTGACATCCATGAACGGTGCAAAATCTGTGGCCGAGGCGATGGGTGAAATAAGAAGGGAAGACGGAGATGTGATCGATCTCAAGCTCTATTACGTCGATGATATCGGAAAGGGGATAGAAGATGTATCCTCTCTTATAGATGCTGACATTGTATGGCTCGACATAAGAAACGATACTCCTGCCGTAAAACTCATCAAAGAGGTGCTTTCAGACGCTGATAACGTTGTGCTCGGCTATAGCATGGGCAATTATTTTGGAGAGGGGCCGGTCTGGCTCGAGCGTGAACAGTCTCCAACCCAACAGAGAATAATCGGTTGGATACGCAGGCGGATGGAAGAGATGGTGGGTCGGGATGACACAAATTTTGACCTCTCGAAGATGCAGGGGATGATGAAGATGGCTGGCGTCGTGGGAAAGATCCCTTCGAGGTTCTTTAAGGAGGTGAGCCGTAGAACAACCGCGATGGAGTATTGGCAATATGGAGGAAAAGAGAACACCAAGAATTTACTGCTCTACCTTGCCAAAGAGTATGGGGGGCAAAAGATCATCCCGACGTCGCCACAAGAGTATCCCGAGCCCGGCATATATCACCCTCTCACCAGAGAGACCTTCTCTACACTGAAAGATTATCTGAAGAGATATGAAAGGACGAAAGAACAGACGGTGGGAATGCTCCTCGTCGGCGGATCTAACCTGGAAGATTCGGCTGTCGGGGCGAGCGAGATTATGAAAAGGCTCAAAGGAGAGGTAAACTTCATTCCGATCTACTCTCAAAATTTCAAATATCCAGAGGCGATACAAGATTTCTTCTTTGATGGTGATGGAAAACCGATCGTGGATATGGTGGTTAGCTTTCTTCTCTTCAGGATGAACGGCGGCCCGATGGGCGGAGATCCAAAACTGACGTTGGATACCTTGCAAAGTCTCGATGTCCCCGTCATCAATGCGTCGCCGATGTATCTGGGAGAGATACAAAACTGGAGGGAATCGAAGAGGGGGCTTTCTCCTATAGAGGTGATCACACAGATCACACTCCCGGAACTCGACGGATGCATCGAACCCATTTTACCGTGCGGTCATGAAGAATCTGGATTCGATCAGAATATAGGCACAAAGGTGAAGGCGATGACTCCGATTCCGGATAGATTGGATAGGATAGCTGGCCGGATGGAGGGATGGTTAAGACTTAAGAGAAAGGAGAATGCCGAGAAGAAGGTGGCGATAATTCTCTATAACTATCCTCCAGATGAGAGCGGAGTTGGTGCTGCAGGATATCTAAATACTATGGAAAGCATTAAAAAGCTTTTGAAGACGTTAAAAGAGGAAGGCTATACCACAGATGAGCCATCAGAAGATATAGATAAGCTATTCACCAGCCAAGGCATCTTAAACTCTGGAACGTGGCTTTCTAAAGGGGTCACCGCCAAAAATTCCATCTCGGTAGGGAATGATGATTACCTGAAGTGGTTCAAAGCGTTGCCAGAGTACGCGAGAGAAGAGGTGTTAGAGAGGTGGAACGATCCTCCTGGAGATGTATTGACTTATGAAGAGAGGTTCATCGTCCCCGGTATCAGATTGGGAAATATATTCATCGGACTTCAACCATCACACGGGGGAGATTACAAAGATATTAAAGATTCTTTGAAGAAATACCATGATAAGACCATTCCACCGCACCACCAATACCTCGCATTCTATAAATGGATCCAGAAAGAGTTCAAAGCAGACGCAATCATTCATCTTGGCACCCACGGCACACTCGAGTTCACCAAAGGAAAGGAGACGGGTATGTCTGAAGAATGCTTTCCAGATATTTTAATCGGTGATATTCCTCACCTCTACGTCTATATGGCGTCAAACCCATCTGAGGCTACTATAGCCAAGAGAAGGAGTTATGCCACAATAATAAACCATCTTTCACCGTCATTTACAGATTCGGGGCTTTATGATGAGTTAGCAGAACTCGAAGANCTCATCCACGAGTATAATGAGGCAAAGTCGCAGGACCCAAATCGGGCAAAGATGGTTCACGACCAAATTTTGGAGAAGGCCAAAGAGGCCAACATTGAGGAAGAGGAGATCGATGATATATATGATAAGCTCTTTACCATCAAAAGGTCGATCATCCCAAAGGGACTTCACGCATTCGGCGAAACTTACGATTGCGAATCGTTAATCAATTTCATCACCTTCATCCTTCGTTACGATAGAGGAGAGATAAAATCGCTCCATAGGTTGCTGGCTTCTTTAAAAGGAATCGATTATGACGAGATGATGCGAGAGCCGGGGAAGATGGTAGGAGATAAATCCTATGCAGAATTGGCGGGAGAGATCGAAGAGATCGCAAAGGAAATCGTCTCTATCGCTCTAAATGGCGGTAGTCGGAAATCAAAGATTTCCGTATCCCAAAAATCGGAGATTTTTGAGGACGTAAAAGAGGCGATAGATCATTTGAAAGTTTTCAAGGCGCACAAGAGCAGATCTATGGATGATCTAAAGAAAACTTTGACGTTTGGGCTCGAGGTGGCTTCTAACCTTAAAAGAAGTGACGAGATGGGAAGTCTTCTTCGCGGACTTTGTGGTAAATACATCACTCCAAATATTGGGGGAGACCCCTTGAGATCTCCCGACGTTCTTCCCACCGGCTCGAACACGTATCAATTTGATCCACGACTGGTGCCGAGCGATGCCGCATACACACGGGGGGCAAAGATCGCCGAGGATACATTGAATCACTATAAAAATCTTCATAATACCTATCCTCAGAGTACCGGTGTGGTCCTCTGGGGTTTTGAGACGATGAATACCAAGGGGGAGACGGTGGGCCAGATATTGAGATATATCGGAGTGAAACCTGTTAGGAAAAACCCATGGGATGTGCGACTCAAATTGATTCCACTTAAGGAGCTTAGGAGACCCAGGATAGATGTGGTGGTAAATATATGTGGCTTCTTTAGAGACACCTTCCCAAACGTAGTCAAACTGTTGGATGACGCCTTCAACCTTGTCTCGTCCCAAGACGAGTCTCTGGAAGAAAACCTGGTCAGGAGGCACACTCAAGAGATATTTGATCAGATAAAAGAAGAGGTTGATGGCGTAGAACTTGCTCAGAAGTTGTCCAATGCCCGTATATTTGGTCCTTCTCCCACCGAGTACGGCACATCTTTGCGCAACTTGATCAACTCCCGGTCATGGGATTCTGAGGGTGATCTAGCCCTTTCATACATCTCTGATATGCAGTATATCTATACCGCCGATCTTCACGGCTATAAGTCGGGTGAGACATTTGAGGAGATGTTGTCCCACGTGGAACTCACCTCGCAGATTCGGGATAACCATGACTATGAGGTGACCGACCTCGATCATTACTACGAGTTCTCCGGGGGCCTCTCCAAAGCTGTTGAGTCCGTTAGCGGAATAAAGCCGGAGATGTTTATCACAGATACCACGAAAGAAATAGTAAAGACCGAAGGGATCGATAAAGCGATCCAACGAGGGGTGAGGACGAGGCTTCTAAATCCAAAATGGGTTGAGGGGATGTTGAATGACGGATACAACGGCGCCCAACATATCCATGAGAGGGTGGAGAACATCCTGGGGCTCGCTGCCACGACGAATAAGGTTGATAACTGGATCTGGGGAGAGATCGAGGATCGCTACATTCTGGACGAAGAGCTAAGGAAAAAACTCGAGGAGGTAAACCCCTGGGCATTGAATAACATGATGGAGACGCTCTTCGAGGCGAATGAGAGGGGGTACTGGGAAGCAAGCGAAGAAGAGCTGGAAAAGTTGAGAGAGATCTGTCTGGAAGTTGAGGGATGGATCGAGGAGAGAAGCTAATTTTTTGTAGATTTTTCGTATCGAAGATCTTATATATAAGTAATCAAGTAAATTTGAAAATAATCAAAAAAGCTTAATAGTAAGAGGACCAACAAAAAATACAATTTTGTGAGGTGAAGAAAGATGAATAAGAAAATTTTTGTAGGGGCAATGCTCGCCTGTCTGATCGTCTGCGCCGTATTTCCAGTTTTACAAGCCGGTGCTCAAAAGACCGTTACCATCGTAGATTCGGTTGGCAATAAAATTGAGATGCCTTATCCCGTTGAGCGGATAGCAAGCCTCAATCCAGCGGCTCTGGAAGTTATCCGTGCATTGGGTGCAAAAGATAGGATCGTCGGCATAGATCAGTTTACAAAGTGGAATCCCGACTTCTATCCAAGGATAAAGGATAAGCCTTCGATCGGTATGCCGATGGGCATGCCGCCGAACTATGAGAAGATCATCGAGCTGAATCCACAGGTGGTGATCTCTTATGCCGATCCGATGTGGTACTATCCGGACCTCGAGAATAAGTTAAAGCCCGCCGGCATCAAGGTTGTGCGTCTGGATTTATACAAACCACAGAGCTATGAGCATGATGTGAAGGCGTTGGGAAAGATGATGGGGAAGGATAAAGAGGCAAAGGAGTTTCTCGGTTTTACCGGTTCTTACGTCGATAAGATCGAGGGGAGGCTGAAGGATATACCGGCGGAAGAGCGGGTGAAGGTATATTCTGAATTCTTCATGCCTTATGTTGCCTATAGTAAAGGATCGGGAGTAGATCATTTGATCGAGATGGCCGGGGGAGTGAACGTCTTTTCGGAGGGAAGGGGGCAAATGCTCAAGATGCCCGGATACCTTCCTGGGAAATCGGGTGTGTACCTTATGGTGAATCCGGAGGCGATCGTGGAAAAAAATCCTCAGGTGATGATGAAGGACTATATGGGCATGGCAGATTATATGTCGATGGGTAGAAGACCAAAGACCGTCGGTTATACCGACAGACCCGACGCGGGCGGGATGAAGCAGGCAAGAGATGAGATGATGAACCGTCCCGGCTTTGGAGGGATAGATGCAGTAAAGAACGGAAATGTTCACGCATTCGCATTTGCTGAGCTCGCCACTTCGCCCAGGTGGCCCGTTGCTCTCGGATATATGGCGAAGGCTGCTATCCCGATAGATTCAAGGATCTGGATCCGGAGGCATTTCATAAAGAGTGGCTGAAGAAGTGGTATGGACTGGAGTATAAAGGGGTATATGTCTATCCATAAAATTTGCCGTTGAAGCGCTGTTTGATTAGATGAAGGAGGTGTTATAGATGGATCTGATACAACCGATGCTCAGTCTCGCTGGTATGAAGAGCATGCTCGACATGATGCTCGAATTTCTTCCGCAGATGCCAGATATGCTCAAGTGGATCTGTACGCCCGGCGTGCTGCCCGGGCTTCTCGGTGGGATGAGCAGTATGATGGGAAAGTGATGACGGAGGATAAAATTCGATGAGAAAAGTAGATTTTCTTCTGCTCTTGGCGGTGGCATCATTGGTGATCTCGGTGGTGCCTATCGCCGGGGCTTTATATGAGACGAATACCGATGATGAGGGAGTTTACACGCTCTCGAACCTTCCACCAGGAACTTATACGATAACGGCGATCGCTTCTGGTTACCCAAAAAAGATAGCTGGACACCTTAAAGCGATGGGAGAGATCAACGTGACGTTGAGAGAGGGAGAACATCTCAATAGTAAAGATATAATGGTAGATATGGACAAAAAAAATTGAAGACGATCCCGGTTGATCCGGGAGAAGGAAGAGGCTCGATCTCGGGAAAAGTTCTCGTCTATGAGCCGTTCTTTAAAAAGATCATGCCCGTGCCATCGAAACTATGTGAAACGAAGGTTGTCATAACGAAATACGAAGATAATTTGGGAATTATTTAGAACGCTCCCAAAAAAAGTTAACACACCAACCCATAAACTCGTCTGATATTACATATTACTAAATTAGTGATACTTAGTGATATAAAAATAGAAAAACTTATTAATACGGCATCTTCTCCTGTATGGAGGAGGATAGAATGAAGGTGTCCTGCATAACTACATCAGCTACCACAAGTATCGCTGAAGCGGTCGGTGAGATTAGGGAAGAGGGGGATGAGGTCGATCTTCGGAAAGGTTCTCTTCAATCATCCCTACCTCAAAATGGTCATATAATCATACATTATTCAATTTTAATAACACTCTATAGTATGAAATCCAAAAATCTTATTAACACCTTTAGGAGATCAACGATGGATACGAAGGAGATCATATCATGGAGAAGACGAAGATAACGTATGTATCTTTCCTAGGCTCAATAGAGCTGGTGGAGGCTCTAAAGGAGATCAATAATGAATATGGGGATGTAATCGACCTGAAGGTATATGGAACCCACGACATAGAGAAAGAGTTGATCGATCTCGACGTCTTTAAATCCGATCTGGTAACAAGCCATATTGTCTTCATCGACGGCAGGGGCGGCGATTTGATCGCCCAAATGATATCAGAGATTCTCTCCGGGGCGGATAACACTGTTCTGACGATGCCACCCGCGATGGGCTTTGGCAGTTATTATGGTTCTCCAATGGATGGTGTGATGGTGCGGATGGGGTATATAAGATCGGAGACCTTCACCGATGCGACAAAATCTTCGATTTTGTGCCGTGAAAATGGAACATTTTCACATGCGACAAAGGGTAAAAGAATCTCAAGATTGATAAATTCAAAATCTTTTAGGCGTTTTCTGAAGTCGATCGTTAAAATCATCGATGAAGAGACCGACGTCGATGCGATCATCGATCGATTTGATATGACCTCGATGAAAGACCCGGGCAAGTTCGTAGATATAATCGAGAAGATGGGACCCCTGATGAAGTATCTACCCGGGCTTGGAGTTCTGAGAGACTTTAAGAACATGCTCTTCATAACTAAATACTTCTTCTCCAGCTCCAAAGAGAACATGAAGAATCTCTTGTTACTTCTCGCGAGCGAGTACGGGAATCTAAAAGCGAAGGTGAAGATAGATCCGCCGATAAGTCAAGAGGAAGATGTGATCTATCACCCCGACGCGCCACACCTCTTTGATCGTCTGGAGGATTATGAGAGATGGAGAGGCATGAGAAAGAACGCTACCGTCGGCATGATCTTTTATGGCGGTCAGTTCTTTGGATGGTCTCATCCAACGGTGGATCTATTTATCAAAACGCTCGAAGAAGACGTAAATGTGATCTGCGTTCTTGCCAAGGATCTTTCATATTGGAAGATCATGGAAAAGTTCTTCTTTAAAGATGAAAAGCCGATCATAGACCTTTTTTTATGGGCACCCGCTTATCACAGGATGACCGGTGGACCTTTGTGGGGCGGTCCAAAGGAACTTTTCAAGGTGCTTAAAAAACTAAATGTTCCCGTTTTGGCACCCTTCGGTATGTGCATAACACCATTAGAAATGTGGGAGAAAGAAAAAATTATTGCCCCTCTCGACGAGTTATGCGGTGTGATGGCACCAGAACTCGATGGTGCGATCGAACCCTTGCCCACATTAGCGGTGGCAGATCAGATCGATTCGGATACCGGCGTGAGATTTGTTCAAGCATTACCGATTGAAGATAGGTGTATCAAATCATGCAGGCGCGCTTTAAGGTGGATAGAGCTTAAAAAGAAGGCGAATGAAGATAAAAAAGTTGCAATCGTCATATACAACTATCCTCCAGGGGAAGGAAACCTGGGCGGAGGTGCCGGATATTTGGATGTCTTTGGAAGTTTGTTGAGTCTGCTAAAAGAGATGAAAGAAGAGGGATATACTTTAGATGTGCCGGAGAAAAAAGAAGATCTGCTCAATCTCTTCATGGATAATGGTCAGGTGAACAGTGGAGACTGGACATCGATGGAAGAGACGGCTAATTATGCGGTGAAGATATCCAGAGAGAGATATGAAGAATGGCTGTATGGCATTCCCACCGTCCCGAGGGAAAAGATGATAGATTCATGGGGCGATCCACCGGGCGAGATAATGACGCATGAACAAAATATACTCATACCGGGCGTCGATCTTGGAAATGTCTTCATCGGGTTACAACCATCGCTCGGGATGTACGAAAACCCGGAAGAAGCATTAAAGGCATACCACGACAAGAATACCGCTCCCAACCATCAATATCTCGCATTTTACAAATGGGTGGAAGAAGAATTCGACGTGGTCATACATTTTGGAACGCACGGCACACTCGAATTCAGAGAAGGAAAAGAAGTTGGCATGTCAAAGGACTGTTTTCCAGATATACTCATCGGAGACATGCCCAATATATACGTTTACATGGTGGACAACACTTCAGAAGCCACGATCGCAAAGAGGAGAAGCTATGCACTGATGATAAGTCACGCGTCACCCGCTTATATGGTCTCCGATGCCTATGACGAATACGCGGAACTTGACGATCTTTTACAGGAATACCACCGCGCGAGAACGAGAGATCCACAGAGGGCAAAGATCGTACATGAAGATATCATGGAGAAGGCAAAAGATCTCCATCTGGGGGGATCTGTGGAGGATATATACGATAAAATCTTTGAGATGAAGCGATCGATAATCCCTAAGGGATTGCACTGCTTGGGGGATAACCTCAATGAAGATGGGATCATAGAATACGTGACCTTTGCCCTCAGATACGACAGAGGGGATGTAAAATCGTTGTATCGTATCATTGCTGAAGAAGAGGGCTACTCCTACTTAGACCTTCTTAAACATCCTGGAAGAGTATCAAATCATAAAACTCATGCACAGGTGCTGGAGGATATAGAGGAAGTGGTCATGCAAATTGTCGAGGAATTGATGAGCAGGAGAGATGTTCCGAGCGTGGCGGGGAGCATGTTTTCCTCCTTCGGTAAGAATACCAGGGAAGAGATCAAAAAAACACTCTCATTCGCTTTAGATCTGATTGAGAGAGCGGAATCTTGCGATGAAATAGGTGCAGTATTAAATGCGTTAAATGGCGGATATATCCTTCCAAATAAGGGAGGGGACATGGTGAGATTACCAGAGGTACTGCCGACTGGCAGGAACATATATGGCTTTGATCCAACCAAGATTCCAACGGCGGCAGCATACGAAAGAGGGGCACAGATTGCGGAACAGACGCTTGAAGAGTACTTTAAGAGAGAAGGAAGATATCCTGATAGCGTTGGAATTGTGCTCTGGGGGTTTGAGACCTCGAACACGGAAGGTGAGACGATAGGGCAAATCCTAAGATTGATCGGCGTTGAGGTAGTATCAGGCTTAACAGATGAAAGATGTGGCTGGGGGTATTTTTCCGATCTGAAAATTATCCCGTTGGAGGAATTGGGCAGACCAAGGATCGATGTGATGATGAACATATGTGGCATGTTCAGAGATATGTTTCCCAATCTCTTAGAACTATTGGATAAGGCATTCAAAATGGTTTCGGAGCTTGGAGAGTCGGAGAATGAAAATTTAGTGGCAAAACATACAACAGAATTAAAAGAGAAAGCATTTGAACTTGGTATTGACCCAGAGATCTGCCATCTCAGAACCTTTGGCCCCAGTGATTCAGAGTACGGGACGATTATGCCATCTCTAATTGAAAGCTCTCAGTGGGAGAGCGAAGACGACCTTGCAGATGAATATATCTTTGGCATGAAGCATCTTTACGGGAAAAATATCTCAGGAAAAGATGCAAAAAAGATCTTTGAGTATCACGCATCGAACGTAGAGGTTGTTTCACAGGTCCGAGATTTTACCGATTTTGAGATAACAGATTTGGACCATTATTATGAGTTCAGCGGTGGCTTATCTACGGCGGTCAAGAAAATCTCGGGAAAAAGGCCATACATGTTGATCAGCGATACCACGAAGGAGACGATCAAAACAGAAGACATTGCCGATGCAATTGAGCGGGGAATTCGAACAAGAACGGTGAATCCAAGATGGATAGATGAAATGTTAAAACATGGGTACGATGGTGCTCTGAACATCGAGGACAGGGTTGAATACGTCTTGGGACTGGCGGCGACAACAAATAAGGTGGCTAACTGGATATGGGATGAAATAGCGGATAGGATCATCTTTGATGATAGAATACGAAAGAAGATGGAGGAATCCAATCCGTGGGCAATGGAAGATATTATAGAGCACTTATTGGAGGCTGAAAGAAGAAAATACTGGGAAACCACAGAGGAAGAACTTGAGAAGATTAAGAATATGTATTTAGAGGTTGAAGGCTGGATTGAAGAAAGAGGAGAAGAGAAACCAAAAGCTTGGAGAAACTCCCTAAGGGAGAAATACGAAGAAGAATATTAACAGGGGAAGTAAAGATGACGCATCACATTAGAAGAAAGATATTACCATTTACCGCAATCGTCGGACAGGAGAAGATGAAGAAGGCGTTGATACTGAACGCGATAAACCCGAAGATAGGTGGTGTTTTGATCAGGGGCGAGAAGGGTACGGCGAAATCGACAGCAGTTAGAGCGTTGGCAGATCTATTGCCGGAGATCGATGTAGTCAAGGGTTGCCCCTTCTTCTGTAATCCGAACGACATAAATGAGATGTGCGACATCTGCTACGAGAAGAAGATGGACGGCAAAGAATTAGAGGTTATTAGAAGAAGAACACGCGTCGTAAATCTTCCGCTTGGAGCAACGGAAGATAGGGTCGTTGGTTCTTTGAACGTTGAGAAGGCGATAAGAGAAGGAATACGAGCGTTGGAACCAGGAATACTTGCGGACGCAAATAGAGGCATCCTGTATATAGACGAGGTGAATCTCCTCGACGATCACGTTGCAGACGTCTTATTGGACTCCGCGGCAATGGGCGTAAATGTCGTTGAGAGAGAAGGAGTATCTGTCTTACACCCATCCAAATTTATACTCGTCGGCACGATGAATCCCGAGGAAGGAGAATTGAGACCACAACTGCTTGATAGATTTGGATTACAGGTCGGTGTGGAGAGCATAGATGATGTAGATAAGAGGGTAGAGATCATAAAAGTTGCAGAAGGGCTTGAGCGCGATCCACACTCCTTTATAGAAAGATTTGAGACAGATCAGAGAGAATTANGAGAGAAGATAGAGAAGGCAAAACCTATCCTCAAGGACGTAGAGATAGACGAGGAGTTGTTGAGAACAACGGCTGACACGTGTATAAAACTCGGCGTAAGATCGCATAGGGCGGAGATAACGATTGTTAGAACCGCAAAGACAATCGCCGCGTTCGATGGAAGGAAAGATGTTACGATCGAAGATATAAAAGAGGCGATGGAGCTTGCTCTTCCACATAGAATGAGAAGCAGACCGTTTGAACCGCCAACATTGGATGAAGATGAGCTGGATAGGATGACATCACAATCTCAGGAAGAGCAAAAGCAGAAAAATCAAAAAAGGGAAGAGGATAACGAAAAAGAGCAAAGAGATTCCGAGAGAGAATCAGATGGAAAAAGAGAGAAAACCAAAGAGGAAGAGAAGATCCCAAAAGAGTTCGTCTTCAATGTGGGCAATCTGATCGACTCTGATCGTATAAATACACGGAAGAAGGATAAGAGATATCGCAACAGATCATCCGGTAGAAGCGCTTCGTCTATCGGCAATGGTGGTAAGTATGTTAAATCCAAATTTCCGAACGGTAAACCTAAGGATATTGCCCTTGACGCCACGATACGGGCGGCCGCGCCATACCAACAGGAGAGGTCTGGAGAATCTGATAACACCATCATCATAAAAAGTCAAGATATGAGGGAGAAGGTTAGAGTCAAGGAGGTATCCACCCTTTGTGCATTTGTAGTAGATTCAAGTGGGTCTATGGGCGCAAAGAGCCGGATGGAGAGTGCAAAGGGTGCAATCTTCTCTCTTCTGCTGGATTCGTATCAGAAGAGAGACAAAGTTGCGCTTGTCTCTTTTAGAGGGGAGAAAGCAGATATTCTCTTACCGCCGTCTTCGAGCGTTGAACGTGCTGCAAATTGTCTGCGTGAGTTGCCCACGGGTGGAAAAACGCCCCTATCTGCAGGTCTATATAAAGGGCTGGAACTGTTGGAGGCAGAGAGAAGGAAAGATGCAGAGATGATACCGATGCTGGTTTTGATAAGCGACGGGCGGGGCAACGTGTCCATGAATGGGGCAAGTATAAAAGAAGAGATCACTTCTATCTCTGAGAGGATCCAAGCCGATGGGATTTGCGCCGTCATAATCGATACAGAAAGATCTGGTCCCTATGGAAGGATGGGTTATAACAGGGATATTGCAGAGATCTGCGAGGCTGAATATTATACGATAGATGAGTTATCTCCAAGGAAAGTGGGCGAGATAGCNATACTCGAGCGGGGCAGGTTGAGAAGCGGCTGGAGCGAAAATTGATGAAAGGGTTTATTCTGATCTTAGTGGCAGCATTGCTTATCTCCGCGATCTCGGTGCCGACATCTGTTGCTTTGGAGACGAAGACCGATGCCGAGGGNATTTACACGTTCTCAGGCCTTCCGCCNGGAACTTATACGATAACGGCGACGGCTTGGGGGCCACCGGAAAGCATAGCCAAGAAATTTGGGATAAAACAGGCCGAGGGGGTAGGTGAGATCACCGTTGCACTGAAGGAAGGAGAATATGTAAGCAAAGATATTGTACTGAGGTTGAATAAGGATAATAAAATGGACGTAACTCCTGTTGAGATAGGTGAAGGAGAGGGATCGATCTCAGGAAAAGTTCTCTGGAAAATTCCTGGTATAGGACTAACTGTCTCCGTTCCATCGAAGCTGTGTGAAATGAAGATCCTCATAACGAGATATGAAAGTAGCAACACTTATTAAATACCATCCACCGATCTTTAGAGGATGTATTCGGAGAAGTTGAGATCTCTTCCGCCGTATCTCTTCGCTTCGATCGATGAACTTAAAAGAGAGAAGCTCAATGCGGGAATCGATCTGATAGATCTTGGGGTCGGCGATCCAGATATGCCGACGCCGTCTAATGTGATAGATGCGTTATGTGAGGCGGCAAGAGATCCAAAAAATCACAGGTATCCTTCATATGAGGGTATGATCGAGTTTAGGGAAGCGATTGTGGAGTGGTATAAGAGAAGGTTTGGCGTCTCTTTGGATCCAGAAAAAGAGGCGATGACACTCATAGGATCAAAGGAGGGGATAGCTCACATTCCTTTCGCCTTTTTAGATGAAGGAGACGTGGCTTTGATTCCCGATCCGGCGTACACCGTCTATAGGATCGGATGTATCCTTGCGGGAGGAAGACCCGTCGAGATGCCACTTTTAGAGGAGAATGGATTTAAGCCCGATCTCGAGATGATAGATGAGAAAACTCGTAAAGAGGCTAAGATCATCTTCATAAATTATCCAAACAATCCGACGGCGGCAACGGCAGAGAAAGAATTTTACAAGGAAGTGATCGATTTTGCCGCCGAAAACGAGATAATTGTCTGCAATGACAACGCATATTCGGAGATATATTACGATGGTCAAAAACCGCCGAGCTTTCTCGAGGTGAAGAACGCAAAGGAAGTTGGTGCAGAATTTAATTCGCTCTCAAAGATTTATAACATGACCGGTTGGAGGATAGGATTTCTCGTTGGAAACGAAGACATAATAAAAGGATTAGGTATGGTAAAGGCGAATATTGATTCCGGAGCATCCAACGCGGTTCAAATAGCTGGAATAGAAGCATTGAGGGGAGATCAGACCTGTGTTGAAAGTAATAGACGTACATATAAGGAGAGAAGAGACTCACTCCTGAAGGGAATCGAGTATTTGGGTCTAAAAGCGGATAAACCAAAAGCCACGTTCTACGTTTGGGCAAGGGTTCCAGAGGAATATGATTCCATGAAATTCACGAAGCTTCTTTTGGACAAGGCGGGAATCGTGGTTACACCTGGGGTTGGATTTGGAAGATATGGAGAAGGTTATGTTAGATTTTCATTGACGGAGAAGGTCGAGAGAATAGAAGAGGGCGTTAGAAGGATTGAAGCCCTCAATCTTTGATCCTAAATTGGAGGTAGATTCAAATGAAAGAACACTTCAAGCTCGAGGACGGACACCTCTCAATCGGCGGCGTGGACACGGTCAAATTGGCAGAGAAGTATGGCACACCTTTATATGTGACGGATGAAAAAAGGATTAGAGAACGGGCGAAGGAGTTTAAGAGGGCATTTCCTTCTGCGGAACTCTTATACGCGGCAAAAGCAAATTGGAACATTGCTATATTGAGAATAATGGCAGAGGAAGGGTTTGGTGCCGATGTTTTCTCAGATGGGGAACTCTACGCCGCTTTATTGGCTGGGATACAGAAGGAGAAGATTTTATTCAATGGCAACTCGAAGAGTCCGAGAGAATTGAAGATGGCACTCGAGGCAGGCGTGAAGATATCGATCGACTCTGAAGATGAGCTTATCGCGCTCGCTGAGATGGCAGATAAGGAGATCGAGGTCAGTTTCAGGGTCAATCCGAATATTTCCGTAAAAACCCATCCAAAGATCGCAACGGGGTTGAGAGAATCAAAATTTGGAATCCCTGCGGAAGAGGTGGTGAGTATCTATGAGAAGGCAATGAAACTCGATAATATCAAGCCTATTGGAATACACTGTCATATAGGCTCCCAAATTCTGGATATATCTCCATACAAAGAGACCATGGAAAGAATGATGGATCTGGTAGAAGAATTGACCGAAATTGGGATAGATATAAAATTCGTCGATGTGGGTGGAGGACTGGGTATATCATATTCAGGTGAAGAAGAGAGAAAACCGAGCGATTTAACATCTCTGATCTTACCGATCTTTGAAAGAAGATGTGAAGAGATCGGGATAAAACCAATATTGGTCTTGGAACCGGGGAGGTATCTCGTTTCGGATTCTACTCTCCTCCTCACGAGAGTGAACTTTGTGAAGAGGGCATTTAAAAATTTTGTCGCCGTGGATGCAGGATTCAACGTTCTTATAAGACCTGCGATGTACGAAGCATATCACGAGATTGTGATCGCGAATAAGATGAACGAGGAGGTAGAAGAGACCTATACTGTTGTTGGTCCAATATGTGAGACGGGAGACATCCTCGGGAGAGATAGGAGACTTCCAAAGGTAAAGAGAGGTGATCTGGTGGCAATCTTTGATACAGGGGCGTACGGATTCTCGATGTCATCGCAGTATAACGGAAGGCCAAGGCCCGCCGAGATACTCGTGAACGATGGAGAGGATGAAGTTATCAGATATGGTGAGGAATATTCGGACCTCATTGTGAAGATGAATCTGCCGGCGCGACTGATGTAGGTGTTTTTAAATGATATCTTTCAGTAAGATTCATGGAAATGGAAACGATTTCATCCTCATAGACGAATACGATAGAGAAGTGATTCCTGAGGAGGAAAAGAAGGAATTTTCGAGGAAAGTGTGTGACAGACATTTTGGTATCGGCGGAGATGGCGTGCTCTTCCTCTCGAAATCGAAGATCCCTGATTTAAAGATAAAGATGAGAATATTCAATTCCGACGGATCAGAGGCGGAGATGTGCGGAAATGGGATACGGTGCCTTGTGAGGTATGTGATAGAGGCAAGATATCTTGATACAAGTCCCATTTACGTAGAAACCCTTGTCGGAATCAAAGAGACATATTTTCAGCATGAAGAGGATGGTCTCATCATCGGCGTAAAGATGGGTGTTCCAAGATTCGAGATTATGAATGAAGAGATCGAAGGATATAGGCTTTCATCGGTCGATACGGGCGTACCCCACGCCGTGATATTTGTAGAAGACCTAAATCTTAATATAAAGGAGGTTGCCCCAAAGATAAGGTATGCGGATATCTTTCCAAAGGGGTGTAACGTGAATTTTGCGGAGATCTTGGGGAAGAACAGAATCAGGATGAGAACCTATGAACGTGGTGTGGAGGATGAAACATTGTGTTGCGGGACCGGGGCCGTAGCGGTCGCCGCCGTTGCTAGGAGGCTTTGTAAAGCAGGAGATGAAGTAGAGATTATAACGAAAGGGGGAAAATTGAGAATATCTTTTGATGGAGAGGAAGCCTGTATGGAAGGGAGAGCTTTTAGGGTATTTGATGGATTTATAGTTGATCAAAGATGAGAGAAGATAAAAAGATAGTAATATGGCCTGCATATTTTGATTCCTCC
>RXIL01000028.1 GCA_004212085.1 Candidatus Methanolliviera hydrocarbonicum | reverse complement strand
CCTTAACCGCTACCGTAGCTTCTTCTTTCTCCTTAACCGCTACCGTAGCTTCTTCTTTCTCCTTAACCGCTACCGTAGCTTCTTCTTTCTCCTTAACTTCGAATTTGTCGGGCAACCGTGTGGAAGGAAGAATGATCCGTACATTAACTCCTATCACACCGAGCTTCTTCTTGGCTATTGCGTATCCCCTCTTAACGATATCATTTACGGGTTCTCCAGCATGTATCATGTACCCTTTAACAAATTTCTCCGTCCTCGCTCTTGGCCCCGTAAGCTTCCCCGCAAGCACGATCTCGCATCCAAGCGCCCCTGCAGCCATTATCTCTCTCAATATGTTGTGGCCTGCTCTTCTAAAATACCACCCTCTCTCCAACAAATTCGCAAGCCTATTTGCCATTATTAGGGGATTTAATCGTGCATTCTTAGATTCTACCACTTCTATCTGTGGGTTATCTAGATTAAACCTCTTTCGGATCTCTTCGGTAGTTTTTCTTATCTTTTCGCCACCTCTCCCTATCACCAAGCCCGGTTTTTCAACATAGACAATTATCTGCATGCCGAGAGGTGTCCTGTTCAATTCTGCTCCACCATAACCCGCCATCATGAGAGCTTTCGCGAGGAACTCATCCAACCTGTATTTTTCGAGTCCTTCCATGATGAATTTCTTCTCAACTGGCATTCAAAAATCTCCAATTTTTGAGTGCTCAAAAATCCTTTGGATTTTTGGCATGCCAAGCTTTGCTTGAGCATATGTAAATCTTCGATTTGCCCGCATCACTGCACCTCCTCCAATATTATCTCGATATTTGTAGTGATCTTCCTTTTCGGAGTCGTTCTGCCCATTGCCCTTGGATAAAAGCCCTTCATCTGACGCCCCTTGCTTGCCGTTATGTACTTTATCACTATCTCATCGGAATTTAGCCCTTTATATTCTGCATTCTTTTCTGCGTTTTCCAGTAATCTCAATATCCCAGAGGCAGCTTTCTCTGGAAATTTTCCGGCGTCCCACCCCTCCATCTTTCTATGTGCTACCTTTTTGTTGTGTTTTTTGAAAGGGACAGGCTTTTTAAGTGATATAACATCTTTTAGATAGCCTTTTGCCGTACCAACCTTCATTCCCTTAATCTCCCTGCAGATCTCCATAGAATGTTTCTGGGAGATCGCAATTTCTCGCCCATAAGAATGCACACCATGCACCGGATCTGCATCGATAGAGTATCTGTGTCTGCTCGGCATATATCTTCACGAAAACCCTAAAGGGTTTTTCACTCCTATGTCCCACCTACGGTAGGACTGTGATTTAAATTTTAAGTTCAAATTTAATCTCGAATTCATGTTATCACTTTTATTTATATCATATCATTTTCATTTAAGTTTTTTACAGTCCGATCGAAGATCGGACGGCAAGTTGAAAGAGTGCAACTCTTCATCTCAATGGTATAAACTTGCTCGATTTAGTGGCTCCAAGCCCGGCACTTCCATGCTTCACCTCTTTTCTTGTCAGTGCGAACTCGCCCAGATAGTGCCCGACCATCTCAGGCTGAATCTCGACGAAGGTGAAGCCCTTACCATTATGTATTCCCACCTTCTTACCGATCATCAATGGAAGCACGATCATATTTCTTAAATGCGTCTTAGTGGTTTCTTTCTCCTTGATTTTTTTAAGAAACGTCTTTTCCTCTTCTTTAAACCCTCTCTTTATCTTCCTTCTCTGTCTAGAAGGTAAAATCTCTGATAGCGTCTCTAAGCTCATCTTCTGTAATTCATCCTGTTTATAACCCCTAAATGTAAATTCTTTCCTCTTTGGAACTTTTCTATCTTTCTTGACCATCTTTCATCTCCCTCTTCCAGTTCTTCTCGGACTAATGCTCCCGACCTTTCTACCAGGCGGGGTGCCCCTTGATACCGACTTCCGTCTGCCGATATGCTTATGACCTCCACCCCCAAAGGGGTGATCGACGGAGTTCATCTTAACGGCACTGACCTTCGGATATTTCTTTGCCTTACTTTTTAAGGCGTTATATTTCTTCCCGGCCTTTAAAAATGGCTTCATGCTCTTGCCCCCCCCAGCGACGATCCCTATAGTTGCCCTGCACTTAGAATCAAGCTTCTTCGTTCCACCACTCGGTAACCGAACGATCGTCTTTCCTCTCTCGTGAGATATGATCGCACCATAAACACCAGAGGCTCTCGCAAATTTTCCACCATCGCCCGGTTTAGATTCTATATTACAAATTAGGGTTCCCTCAGGTATATTCAAAATAGGAAGGGTATTTCCAACCTCCAAAGGTGCCCCCTCTCCGTATACAATCTTTTGTCCGACAAAGACCCCTTCTGGAACCAAAATCATCTTCTCTTCCCTTTTATTCTCCCCGTCAAAGACTGCACTGGCAATCGGTGCACTCCTCGCAGGGTCATGAGCAATCTTTACGATCTCTCCTTTCATAGTCTTACCATCATCGAGCATGGGGTGGATCAATTCCTCTTTACGCCTGTGTGGTGGTGCCCTGTATGTCGGCGTACCCTTTCCCCTATTTTGAGAGATAATTCGCTTACCCATATTTATACTATCCCGAGCTTGGTAGCGATGTCTTCGGCTTTATATTTATCCGAAAGTCTCACCATCGCCTTCTTCTCACCCTTAAATGTTAATATCGTATTAACTTTTTCTACTTTCACGCCGTATAGCTCCTCAAATTCGTCCTTTATTTTATCTTTTCTCGCATTCTTATCGACGATAAAACAAACTACATTGTTCTTCTCCATCTCAAGTACTGCCTTCTCCGATGCTACCGGTCTCTTCAAGATCATCTTTATCCAAACTCCCTCAACATCTTTACCGCCGACTCTGACCAGATAGTCAATCTTCCGGCGTGGGTTCCCGGGGCGAGTAACTCTACATTCAGGTCGCTTAGAAGGGAAAAATCGACCCCAGGTAGATTCTTGGATGCCTTCCTAAGTCCTTTATCATCTGCCGTTATGATGAGGGCGCTCCTCTTTCGTTTGTATCTTCTACCCCGCATCTTACCTTTACCCGACCTTATCTTCTTCTCTTTTGCCCTTTCCACGTCATCCCAAACCCTAACGTGCTTAAAAAGCTCTTCAACCTCTTTAGTCTTGCTCAATTCCTCTATCTCGTCTTTTAGAACGATTGGAACTTCTCCCTCAAAGGTGTGCCCCCTCCTCATAACCAGATCCTTATCAGACGTGGCAGCTATTGCAGATCTGAGTGCCTTTCTCATCTCTTTCTTATTTATCTTCTCTTTCAGAATTTTTTCCACTTTTGGGGGATGTGCTCTCCTTCCTCCAACTGCCCCGGGAGATCTTGCGGCTCTTCTACCATTTTTGATCCTTGCAATCCTGGATACTCCTCTTCCCACGCCCCACGATTCTGCGGACGTGTCATAACCTGCATAGGGCTTCACCCCGTGTGGCTGATATCTCCTCGACTGAATGGAGAGAACGGCTTTTTTGATGATGTCGGGCCTGTACGGCTCGCTAAAGGTGTTGGGCAGATCTATCTCCCCAACCGCCTCCCCGGACGTATTAAATACTCTTGCTTTTTTTACATCGTTCATATATCATCTACCCTGCTGTGATTTGACACTGATATATTCAACTTTATGGACGCCAGAAACGACCTCCGGCGTGTGAATATCGGAAATTTTCTGTGCAGATTGCATCCTCATTGCCTCTCTCATCCTTATAAGTCTCTTTTTAGGCCCGGGAACGCTCCCTTTGACGAGAAGATAAGGGTTCTTGACGACGCCGTAATGCACGAATCCACCATCCGGTATTATCTCTCCCCCATCTTCCCCGATGGATATTATCTCCTTGTTAAACTCCGTCCTCTGCTGATAGCCCAACTGGCCTGCCTGTGGAACGGTCCACCTGGTTCTGGATGGAAACCATGGGCCCAAGTTTCCAATATGTCTCCTCTTGCCCCCCCTTCCCTGCTTTTCGTTCTGCGTCATGATGCCCCACCTCTTCACAGGTCCCTGAAAACCCTTTCCATTCGTTATAGCAGAGACATCAATGAATTCTCCCTCTTCTAATACTTCTGAAACTTTTATCTCTCTTCCTAAAAGACTTTTAGAATATTCGAGGATATCCCCTATCTCTTCTCCTCCTATCTCAATCTCCATGATCTCCGGAATCTTCTTTGGAACTCCGCTGACCAACTTTGGTCTCGTGTAGGCGATCGCCCTAACCTTTGATATGCTCTCTTTTATCCCCTCCAATCGCCTAAACGATTCTTCGTCACTTTTTTCTTGGTTTTTTGCGACATGCACCCGTCTTTTTAGTTCCTTATCCAAATTTACTGTCCAAAACTCTCCGATTGGTTTTAGACCATAAGTTGTATCTTTATAGGCACGTATACCGGCTATCTTCATATTTGGAGCCTCTATGACAGTCGCCGGGACGAATATTTCCTCATCCTTGGTTGGACTATATTCTCGATCATCTTTTATAATGACGTGAGTCATCCCAGCTTTGTATCCGGCAAATCCGAGTAATTTTACTTTCTTAGACGGTGGCCATGCCCCATATCTTGGTATCTCGCTCTTTGCCCTTTTTTTCGGGCTAAAGGCGAGCGATCCACGCCTTGGGCGATGTTTTGTTGGCATTTTTCTCTTCCTCGGCAGGATTACTATCTTATAAAAAGCTTTGGTATAACGCGGATGGTCGATCTTGGAATCATACAATACTACTATATATCAAGAAAAGATGACAGATGGTAGATGACAGATGACAGATACATAGCATCCATAGACCAGGGCACTACAGGCACTAGGTTCGTAGTATTAAATAAAGAAGGAGCGGAAGTCACTTCGGCATACGAGGAGCATAAGCAGATCTGCCCAAAGCCCGGCTGGGTCGAGCATGATCCCATGGAAATTTGGGAAAAGACTAAAAGGGTAATAAAGAGGGCAATTGAGAAAAAAAATCTTGATCCTAAAAAAATTGATGCCATTGGAGTGGCAAACCAGCGTGAAACGACCCTCATCTGGGATTTTAGGACTGGCATGCCTTTATGCAATGCAATTGTGTGGCAATGCACCCGCACTCGAGATATCTGTCAGAAACTAATTGATAGAGAACTTGGGGGAATGATAAAAGATCGTACTGGACTTTTGATAAATACCTACTTTTCTGGTCCAAAGATAAAATGGATATTGGATAACATTCCAAAAGCAAAAGAGAAGGTTCAACGAGGAGAGGCGATTTTTGGCAACATAGACACCTGGATTATATGGAAACTTACAGGTGGCACCAGAGGGGGTACACACGTTACAGATTATACAAATGCCTCTAGAACTATGCTAATGAATCTAAAAACCTTGGATTGGGATGATGAAATTTTAGAAGAATTGAATATTCCTCAAGAGATGATGCCGTCCATCAGACCATCTAGTGATAGATCTATTTATGGGTATACAAAGCGAGAAGGACCTTTAGGTGCGAAGATTCCGATATGTGGCGATTTGGGAGATCAGCAAGCTGCCTTGTTTGGTCAAGCGTGTTACCATGCTGGAGAGGTAAAAAATACCTATGGCACAGGAAATTTTATGTTAGTAAATACCGGATCAAAACCCTTCTCATCTAAATCTGGATTGCTCACGACCGTTGCTTATGGACTTGAGGAAGGAAAAGTGACATATGCGTTGGAGGGGGCTATCGCAATTACGGGGGCTGCAATCCAATGGTTAAGAGACAACTTGGGCTTAATAAAAAATGCATCAGACACAGAAAAAATTGCTGCCTCGGTTCCAGACTCTGGTGGTATATACTTTGTTCCAGCTTTTTCAGGCCTATTTTCTCCTTATTGGGATATGGATGCGCGCGGTACAATTGTTGGCATCACAAGGTTTGTACGGAAAGAACATCTGGTTCGTGCCACCCTTGAATCAATTTGCTACAGGACCAAAGATGTGGCAGATGCAATGATTGCCGACTCAGGCATCAGACTAACCTCACTAAAAGTAGACGGTGGCGCTTCCAAGAATAATTTCTTGATGCAACTCCAAGCTGATATTTTGGGTATTCCATGCATAAGGCCTTCATTTGAGGAGACTACTGCTCTTGGTTCAGCCTATTGTGCTGGGCTTGCCACAGGTTTCTGGGAAAATTTGAAAGACCTCAGAGATATCTGTAAGACATACAGAAAATTCGAGCCTATATGGAGTGAAGCAAAGAGAGAGAAGGAATATGCAGGGTGGAATAAGGCAGTGGAGTGTTCTAGGAGATGGGGTAAGCGTAGCTATATCTGATCCTGCACATCATGCCCGAGTCTCCCGATGGCATCTGCCCTACACCGTCTGCAATGCGTCATCTGCTTTAAAACTTCTCCTAATTCCTCTTGCTTCTTCTCCACATCTTCAGGTGTTGGTGGTTCTATGTCTTCAAATTTGTACTGCGGGATGAGTGGTATTAGGTTCTGCATATAGACACCGAGCTCTTTCACGCGTTTAGCAACCTCTATTATGTGTTTATCATTTATCCCGGGAATATATACTGTATTCACCTTGACGATCATATCATATTCNATCGCCTTCTTTATCCCCTCTAACTGCTTCTCCATAAGCACCTTTGCACCCTCTTCGCCCTTCAATATCTTTCCATGATAGTTCACGAAAGAATAGATCTTTGCCCCAATCTTTGGATCTACCGAATTTACTGTGACGGTGAGGTTCCCGACGTTAAGATCATTCAATTCTCTTGCCTTCTCGGGAAGCAACAGACCGTTCGTGCTAAGGCACTTCATCTGATGTGGGAAATTTTCCTTCATCAGTTCGAGCGTCTCAAACGTCTCCTCATTGTAGAGCGGTTCTCCCGGGCCTGCGATCGCGATGACCTTTATGTATGGGAAATCTTTTATTGCCTTTCTCACATAAAATACCGCCTCTTCTGGCTTTAAAACCCTGCTGCAGACGCCGGGTCTGCTCTCGTTCACACAGTCGAAGTCTCGTATGCAGTAATTGCACTGGATGTTGCATTTGGGGGCAACCGCAAGGTGCATTCTTCCAAATAGATGGCATGCCCGCTCGCTGAAACAAGGGTGCTCCTTTATCCTTCGCATCTGGGAGGCGAAGAGGTCACGGTCAAACGGGATCTTTTTCTTTTTGCTTCTTTCTTCCATCACATCGCCTTGTGGGTAAAAAAAGGAGAAGCAATATAAAAAAGTATTCCTCTTATCCTTCTCCATACAAAGTGAAGGGGATATCTAAAGTTTCTTAAAGGTAGGAAGCGCTCTTCTCTTATGCTCTGAACGCTTTACGAGTTCCTTCACGTATTCAACCTTCTTGGTATCTGTAAATCTCCGATCTTTAGACTGCTCCAGCCCATACAATATTTCATCCAGTTCTTCGTAGCTTATTCCTACCTCTTCTTCATCCGTCTGCCCACTCCAAAGACCGGCGCTCGGCGCTTTATCGATGATCTTTCTTGGTATTCCAAGATTCCTCGCGAGATCATAGACTTCCGTCTTGTAGAAATCCCCCAACGGCTCAAAATCTGCTCCAGAATCCCCATATTTCGTGAAGTAACCGATCGCAAGCTCGCTCTTGTTACTCGTCCCGGCAACGAGATAATTGTTCTTATTCGCGAAATAGTAGAGTGTGATCATCCTAAATCTCGGTTTAAGATTTGAGGATGCCATATTTCCCCGAAGATCGCCTTCGGATCTTCTCTCTCCGATGGATCTACATAATTCATCGAGGACGAGTGAGAGGTCAATCTCTTTATAATCTATTTTAAACTGCTCTGCAACCGATATTGCATCCATTTTATCTTCTTCTCTACTATAGATTGGAAGTATCAAACCCAACGTATTTTGGACCGCCTTCTTACAAAGAACTGACGTAACCGAGCTGTCTATCCCTCCACTCATCCCAACAACTACTCCTCCGGCGCCTGCATCTTCTACAACTTCCCTTATCCATTCCACGATTTTATCTGCGTATCTTTTATGTGTCATACTGATTTGAAGTTATCTTTTTCTTTATTTAACTATAACGGCGATTTGTCCGTCCGATCAGAGATCGGAAAATTATTTATATTGCCTCTGTATACCATATATTCATCTCTTTATTTATACTATACCAAGATATTCGCCAAGCTTTTTGGCTAATCTATTTAAAGGCGTATCTGCAAGAAAAGTGGGGTGGGATATCCAAATTTAAGAAGAAAGGATGGTATATAGACAAGGTCATATTTTGTTTCTACAGATGGTCACGTCTCTTCGGATACCGTCCAAAAATATATTGAGGAACAGACAAAAGATGAAACGGACCAACATCTTAAGGATAAAACCTAACAAAGAAGAGGACAAACTGCCAGTCCACAAAAAATATAATAAGGCAATAAATGCAAGAGGGGAATAACTGGGTCTTGGCAAACCCCGATAATCGTAAAGGTTAAAGCACGATGCACATAAAAAGGTTGGAGATACGGAATTTCAAATCATTCAAAAAAGTGGCTATACCATTCTATAGCGATTTTACTGCAATTTCTGGTCCAAACGGCTGTGGGAAATCCAATATAATTGATGCTATCGTTTTCGTTCTTGGCATCTCAAGGTCAAAAGGGATGAGGGCCGAAAAACTCACGGATCTGATCTTCAAGGGGAATGGAATAGAAGAGTCCCATGCAGAGGTATCTTTAGTCTTAGATAACGATGATGGAACGTTAAGATTTGATGGAGATGAGGTAAAGATAAAGAGGAATATAAAAAAGACAGATAATGGATATTATAGCTATTATTACATAAATGGACATCCGGTAAGTCTGTCAGACCTTCATGATACTCTATCCGTAGCGAATATAAGCTCAGATGGATACAGCGTAGTTATGCAGGGAGACGTGACGAATATTATAGAGATGAGCGATTATCGCAGGAGGAGGATAATAGACGATATCGCCGGCGTTGCCGAGTTTGATGAAAAGAAAGAAGAAGCTTTAGAAGAACTTGAAATTGTTAAAGAACGAATAGAGATGGCTGATATAATATTAGACGAGATAAAAGATCGTTTAAACCAATTAAAATACGAAAAAGAGCAGGCTTTGAAGTATAAATCCTTAAAAGAAGAGAAAGAGATGTATGAAAATTATATAACAATTTTAGAACTAAGATACCTCCATAGAAGAGATAATATCTTGAAAGAGGAGCTAGAAAGATACGAAAGTGATAAAGATGCCTTCTCCTGCTCGATCTCTGAGATAAAGTCCAAACTCATCGTATTGAACGGTGCGTTGGAAGAGATAAATTCAGAGATATCTAAAGCAGGAGGGGGGAAAATAGATGTTAAAAGAGAAATTGAGGAGATATCAGAGCGTATATCAAAATCTAAAGGTAAAATAGAGGCAATGGAAAAAGAGATAGGATCTATCGGAGATAAAATGAAGAAAAAATTCATCGAATCGAATAGAGCACGGGAAGAAGTTGAGGAGATGGATGAAATTATTAAAAAGATGGCAGTTGGGCTAAATATCTTTCATCTGGGAAGAGGTGAGATGGATGATGAATTGAACGGGATAAAGTCCAAGATAGACAAAATCGGGGCAGCTCACGCGGAAGAGACAAAAAGATTGAACGAGATTGGACTTGAAATGAGGGAGACGAGATACGAAAAAGCTGAGAGTTTGAGAGAGGAAGACAGGATCTTGAGCTTTTCAAGGAGAAGATCGTCCGAGAAAGATGGATTGATCGGTAAAAGATCCGACCTATCTGAAAGATTGGAAGAGATAGATAATTCGATGGAAAAGACGCTTGAAAAGATTGGCGAATTGAGAAGGGAGAAGGATAAAATTTCAGGCGAATTGGGTGACCTAAAAGAGCGGTATTCATTAGAAAAACTTGAAGTAGATATGTTTGAGGGGAAAATAAATGAATTAAAAGAGATGTACGCAAAAACAGAGGCAAAAATTAAAGCATCAGAAGAATTAGACGCATATAGCAAGGGAGTAAGCTTCATATTAAATGCTAAGAGGAGTGGAGAACTTCGAGGAATCTATGGATCCGTTGCGGAACTTGGAAAGGTAGATGAGCGATATTCGGTGGCATTAGAAGTTGCGGCTGGTGGAAGACTCCAATACATCGTAACAGATACAGACGAGGATGCTACAAATGCCATATCCCTTTTAAAGAGAGAAAATATGGGTAGAGCAACGTTTTTACCGCTCAACAGAATAAGAAAAAGTAAGATTAACCATAGAGAACCAAAGCTGAACGGATTCATCGATCACGCATTGAATCTCGTCAAATACGATGAGAAGTTCGAAGATGTTTTTGGTTACGTATTTGGAGATACTTTGGTCTTTGATAATCTTGAGGATGCTCGACGCGGCATGAAAAATAGTTACAGGATGGTGACGCTCGATGGCGAATTGATCGAGAGGAGCGGAGCGATGACGGGTGGCTCCTTCAAGAGAAGATTAAAGTTTTCTGTCGATCGAAGAGATGAAGTACAGAAGATATCTGCAGAAATTATAAAGAGAGAGATGAAATTGGAAGAGGGAAGAGAAAAATTGGCAGATATGGGAGAAGAGATCGAGAGAAGAAGAGATCACCTAACGGAGATGGAGAGAAGATCATATAAATGTGAGGCGGTTCTCTCGGGTTTTGAAAAGGAGAAAGAAAACGTTTCTAAACAGATCGGAGAGATAGACAGAGAGATAAACCAGATAGAAGAAGAGGGAAGAAACTATTCTGATGAGATGGATTCACTGGAGAAGAAGATTCGAGAGATAGATCTGGAGTTTAAGGAGCTTGAAGCAAAGAAGAACGAGTTGGCGGATGGCATCAGATCTTCGAAACTTCCATCCCTCACAGAGAGAAGAGATTCTTTGATCGAAGAGGTATCGAGGTTGAACGATAAGATACGGGGGATAGAGGATGAATTGAGGGAGAGATCCCTGAATAAAAAGCATACAGAAGAGAGAATCGAAGAGCTCAAAAAGGAGCTTGAGGATGGAGAGAAGGATAGATCCATGCTTAAAGATGATATCGAGGGAGAAAAAAAGAAGATAGAAGAGATGAAAGTATTGGTGGAAGAGAAGAGAAAGATCGAAGAAGAGGCAGACGAAAAGACACTTAAATTGCGAGAGAAGAGAGACTCTATCCTAAATGAAATTTCATCGCTTGAAAGAGAAGAACTATCGATAAATAAAAATATTGAGATTATAAACACCAAGAAAGAGTCTGTAAAAGAAAAATTGGATGAATTGAGAGAGAGAATATCCTCCTTCGATGAAAAAGTAGTCGTAATGGATGTGCCAGAAGATCTTCCGCCAAAGAGAGAGATTACGAAGAAGATAGAAGAGTTTGTTGGAGAGATCAAGAGCATGGAACCCGTTAACATGAGATCCATTGATGAATACGGCTCCGTGGAGAAGAGATATGGGGATCTCTCGGAAAAGAGAGACGTTTTAAATCGAGAGCGAGATGATCTATTGGAGAGGATTGGAAGATTTGATGGGATGAAGCGCGAAGCGTTTATGAACACATTTAACGGGATAAACGAGAACTTCAAGGAGATATATGGGGGGCTCTCGGGGGGAAGCGGGGAACTGGTCCTGGAAGACGAAGAAGATCCTTTTAATGGGGGGCTTTGGATCAGGACGATGCCAGAAGGTAAAAATATGGTTCAAAGATTACAAGCGATGTCGGGAGGAGAGAAGAGTTTGATAGCCCTCTCTCTAATATTTTCGGCGCAAAAATTCCAACCGTCACCCTTCTACATCTTCGATGAGGTTGATATGTTCCTGGACGGTGTTAACGCCGGAAAGGTCTCAAGTATGATCCGAAGCTTCTCATCAGATGCCCAATTCATCGTGATCTCACTCAGGAAGAAGATGCTTGAAGGCGCGCATGGTGTACTAGGAGTAACACTCATGGATGGTATCTCTCACATAACGGGCGTGAGGTTGAATTAATTGGAATCAGATCTTTTACCGCTTGAAGACCCGATAAAGATACTTCTCGATATGGCATCGGATGGGACGATAGATCCGTGGAATATAGATATAGTGAAGGTGACAGATGAGTTTCTGTCGCATTTGGGTGAGATGAAGATGCTCAACTTGAGAGTATCTGGAAGGACGCTTTTATATGGTTCCATTCTTCTAAGGATGAAATCTGAGGTTCTATTAGAAGAGGATAATGAAAGCACGTTGTGTGAGGAGGAATTTTATGAAGAAGATTTTTTTACCGATAAAAGAGAGGTGGAGATAGGTAAAAAGGCGGAAGATAAATTCTTTCATCATGTAAAACTAAAAAAAAGACCGGTCACACTTTTAGAACTGATAGATCAATTGGACAAAGCAATAAAATTGAGAGAGAAGAAAAATAGATCTAAGACGCATAAAAAAGATGAGAGAGAGGACGAAAGACGGGAAAGAAAAGTTTTAGAGATGCTGGATGAAGATGATATAGAAACCATCATTCGGCAAATGAGAGAGATACTCGATGAGAGCTTTAAGAGTAAAGCGACCGTTACACTCTCAGAACTAATGGGAGAGGGTAAAGACAATCCTGCAAGTATAATACTGACCTATTTGCCGCTTCTTTTTCTCTCTGCCAGAAAATACATCGTCTTAAAGCAAAAAGACCCCTTCGAAGAGATTTATATCGAGCAGAAATAACCAAAAAGGATAATCCCTTCCTTATACGACCTTTATCTGCCCGGGGGAAAATCCTTTGGAGATGAGCATCTCTCTTACTCTAGCTTTGTGTTGCCCTTGTAGCTCTATCATCGAGTCTTTAACCGTCCCCCCGCAGGCGAGTCTCGATTTTAGAAAACGTGCCAATTCATCAAGATCTATATCTCCCCCATCCATTCCGTCCACAACAGTAACCTCTTTCCCGTAACGCCTCCTATTCACCCTTATGGTTACCTTTTGGCTCTCTTTGGCAACCTCTTCACATATACAAAGATCTTTTGGAAGTCCACACTTGGGACACACGTCCTGGTTCATCATATAAAATTATGCTATGGCAGGATATAAACCTTTTGAAGAGCAAAATTTTACCTGACCAATGATTGGGGAGATCTCTTCAGTCTTCGCCTGAGTTTACCCTTACCATCGCGCCTCTGGTTTGGCCCCGGTCTTTTATAGTTAGCCCTCTTTTGAGGCACAAGCCTGTATCTTCCCTTCTTATTTTTAATCTTCACCCATTTTGTCGTTCCTGTCTTTCCCATATATCAGTCTCCCTTTTGTTTTGGGGATTAAATAGTATGCCATATAAAGATAACTGCCATCTCCTTTTCCGCGTAAGCGAAGAATCAACGTTGTAAATAGCTTTTTATGTTATGCGATGCAAAGAAATTAGAGAGGAGAGGAAGATGATAGGCGAAGAGGCGGGCAAGAAGCTGATTAAAAAGGCTATGGAAGAGAGGGAGAGGGCCAAGAAAGGTCTTGAAAGAAGAGACGATTTTGAGACGTTGTCTTGGGTCCCGGTAAAGAGGATTTACACTCCAGAAGATGTAAGAGAGCTAAATTACGATAAAGATGTAGGGAGACCGGGCGAATATCCATATACGCGGGGGATATACCCCAACATGTTCAGAGGAAGGATATGGACGATACGAATGTTCTCCGGTTTAGGCGGTCCAGAAGATACGAATAGAAGATGGAAAGAACTTATGGCACACGGAGAAACGGGATTGAGTACGGCATTCGATTTTCCGACGATAAACGGGATAGATAGCGACGATCCACTTGCCCTTGGAGAAGTTGGTAGATGTGGTGTATCTGTCTGTACATTTGAGGATATGGAATCCCTCTTTTCGGGGATTAGACCGGATGAAATCACCGTTAACTTCACGATCAACACGCCGGCGGAATATATCCTCGCATCATACTTCGCACTTGCAAAGAAGCGAGGAATACCGATCTCAAAGGTTGGTGGCACGACGCAGAACGATTCACTGAAGGATTTTTATTCACAGAAGCATTATAGATTTTCACCCGAGGCACATCTCTATCTGAACACGGATCTGATAAGATACTGCACAAAGAACGCTCCGCTCTGGAATACGATCAGCATAAGTGGATACCACATCAGAGAGGCGGGTTCGACCGCTCTCCAGGAGCTTGCTTGGACGATCGCAGATGGCGTAGAATTTGTCAGGTATCTTACCGAGAGATGGAAGATGGATGTGGATAGCTTTGCTCCGAGGTTGAGCTTCTTCTGGAACGCACACGATAATTTCTTTGAGGAAGTCGCAAAATTTAGGGCGGCGAGAAAGATCTGGGCAGAGATCATGAGAGACTGGTTCGGGGCTAAGAATCCGAGATCTCTTATGTGTAGGTTCCACGTCCAAACCGGCGGATGTACCTTGACATACCAATATCCGGAGACAAATATTGCAAGGGTTGCCATACAAGGGATGGCCGCGGTGCTTGGTGGTTGCCAATCCTTACACACAGATTCTTACGATGAGGCGATCTGTACGCCAACGGATAAAGCGGCGGATATCGCCACGCTCACCCAGAGGATACTGGCATACGAGATCGGTGCAACGGATACGGTTGATCCACTCGGCGGTTCTTACTATGTGGAATGGCTCACAAGAGAGATGACAGAAGGAGCGATGAGGGAGATCGAGAAGATCGAGAAGATGGGAGGTGCCACAAAAGCGATCCTCGACGGCTACTTCTGGCGGGAGATTGCAAAATCGGCATCGGAATACCAGGGTAAGATCGAGAAGAATGAGATTATCAAGGTCGGTGTAAATGATATAAAGCCAGAATCGATGGAATATTCGTTTGAACCTCTAAGAATACCTTTGGATCTCGAGGAGAAAAGAAGGAAATGGTTGAAGGAGTATAGAGAGAATAGGGACGGTAATAAGATAGATACTATCCTTGATACACTAAGAAAGACGGCAGAGGAGATGCATGATAATAAATTCGACGAACCTCAACCGATGTTTGAGCATATGTATGAGGCGGTGAATGTCAAAGCCACGATGGGAGAGGTGATGGATGCGCTCCAGGATGTCTTTGGTAGATTTAGGGAGCCGCCCATATTTTGAGATGGTGCAAATGATAAAACCGATTAAGGTATTGATGGCAAAGCCGGGATTGGATGGGCATGATAGAGGAATTAAGGTGGTCTCGAGGGGGTTAACGGAGTCGGGATTTGAGGTGATCTATGCTGGTCTCTGGAATACACCGGAGATGATCGTTGAGACGGCGATTCAAGAAGATGTCGACGTGATAGGTCTCAGTATATTATCTGGAGCACATGATGTTCTCATCCCAGCCATAACGGGTGCGCTTGAGGGAAGGGGATTGCTTGAGAATGTCGTGGTCCTGGTGGGTGGTACGATCCCATTGGAAGACTTTGACCTCTTGAAACGCTCGGGAGTCGATGGTATCTTCATCCCCGGCACAACGATCTCTGAAATTGCTGTTATGATCAAAAGACTTGTAAAAGATAAAATAGGGATAGAGCTAAAATAAAAAGAGATAAATGGCGAATATGGGTATAAATCTAAAAAATCTTTCGGATGGAGAGCTTATAAAAAGATTGCGGGGAGGGGATAAGCCTATTGCCTCTAAATTGATCAGTTTGGCGGAAGATCCCACTGAGGATCATACACCATTGGAAGCGGTATATAAAGAATATAGAGGAGACGCCCATATCGTCGGTTTGATTGGCCCCTTCGGCGTTGGAAAGAGCACCTTGATCAATAGGCTTATCGGGGCATACAGGAAAAAAAATTATAATGTTGGAGTCATCGCTATAGACCCCACAAGCCCCTTAAGCCATGGGGCGCTCCTGGGGGATAGAGTNAGAATGCAAGACCATNCAAACGATAAAGATGTCTTCATAAGGAGTATGGCATCGAGGGGGGGTTATGGAGCGGTTCCTCAGGGGGTCGGGGCTGCAATTAAGATTATGGACATCTTCGGCTGTGATATCATCTTTTTGGAGGGGGTCGGAGCAGGGCAATTGGATATAAGTCCCGCGAGGTATGTACATACCGTGGTGGTCGTTGTGGGTCCTATGATGGGCGATGATATTCAGATGATGAAGGGGGGTGTAACCGAATATGCAGATATATATGCCGTCAA
>RXIL01000115.1 GCA_004212085.1 Candidatus Methanolliviera hydrocarbonicum | reverse complement strand
CGGCTCTTAAATCCCTATTTTTCTCCGAAATTCCCTCTATTGCGTCCTCATCAAACGTGATATTCTCTCTTTCACATATATCTATTAGAACTTTTGAGATGGAAGATTTTTTTATCTGTTCAAATTTTATCTTCTTGCACCGATTCTTAACACCTGTAGGAATTTTAGAGAGGTCATTAGCCACCAATACGACGGGGTGCCTTGTTCCCATTATTATCTCCCCTATTGCCTTGGCTCCACCTCTATCAGCGTTTCCATGCAAATTATCTGCCTCATCCAAGAGTATTATCTTTTTTTTACCCTCCAAAGAAGAAGTTTTTGAGGTAGAACCCGCCATCCTCTTGATAACTTTGTATGTTCTTTGATCGCTTGCGTTTAGCTCGATTACATCGTATTTATGCTCTTCTTCTCCTGCAATCGCATAGACACAAGATGTTTTTCCGACTCCTGGAGGACCATATAGAATTGATGCTTTTTTGACTCTCCCGCCTTCAAAATCTTTTATCCATCTCTTAAAACCCTCTGCTGCTTTCGTGTTTCCGACGATCTCTTTTGCAGTTTTTGGCCTATATTTTTCTGTCCAGTCCATAATCATCCAATATGAGATGAGGATGAACAAAATTTATATTTAACGGTTTTTAAAAAGAGAGATCGACGATGAGTGCAAATCGAAGATTTGCACAATTGAAAATCGGAGATTTTCAAATGAATCTAAAAGATCTGCTATATGAGATAAGAGAATTTGACGGCGTCAAGAGGAAGAGTGATATAGGTCCCATCGTAGAAGGATTCGAAGAGAAAGAGGATTTTGTGATAGCTTCTTTCGGGGAAGACGCCGCAGTCCTCGATTTCGGGGATGACGTCCTTCTCATGTCGGCGGATGGTATATGGGAAAAGATGATAGACGCCGACCCATATTGGGCGGGCTATTGTTCCATACTCGTAAACATTCACGACATCTGTGCGATGGGAGGAACTCCCCTTGCAATGGTGAACATTCTCTCAATGAAGTCCAAAGAATTTTGTATGGAAGCCTTAAAAGGCATGCGGGACGCGATAAAGAAGTTCAACGTACCCATCGTCGGAGGGCACCTGCATCCAGCTACTTCATACAATTCGTTGGGTGTCACCATCGTAGGAAAAGCAGAGAAAGATTCTGTGATCTATAGCCACACAGCAAACGTCGGCGAAGATGTTGTTGTGGGCGTGGATTTGAATGGCAGAATTTACCCCACATGTAACCTGTGCTGGGATAGTGTCACACCGAGAGATAGTGAGACGTTGAAGAGACAGATGGACTCTATGAAGATATTGGGGAAAAGAAAACTACTGACGGCGGGGAAAGATTTGAGTAATCCGGGAATGCTTGGAACACTCGGTATGCTCCTTGAGGTTAGTGGGGTCGGGGCGATCGTAGATCTGGGCGATATACCTATACCGCCAATGATGCAGATGGAAAAATGGCTCAAGATGTATCCTGGAATGGGGTTTGTGGTGACCTGTAAAAAGAAGGATACAGAGGAAGTGATAGCTGTTTTTAAGGACCATCTACTCGATGCAAAAAGAATTGGTAAGATAATCGAAGAGAGGAAACTTATCGTGCAAGATGGTGAGGAGAAAGAGGTTCTATTTGACTTTGAGAAAAGGGGGGTAACTGGTATAAAGGCGAAAAAATGATTTATTTTAAGGTAAGGAGGATATTTAAGATTTATGCAAAATTGCTCGCCTAAATGATAACAAATTTATTAATGCACAAAGGTTATATATAATTTTTAAGGGTTCTTATTATGGAGGAGTATATCAAGCCTAAATCGCTAGTGTCATCTGATGCATTGAAGATCTACTTGTGCGGCATGTCTGAGAATATAAAAAAAGAGTTAGAAGAAGATGATCGCTGCCGACATATAGAAATCAGCCGACTATAGGAAGGGGTTTATGCGAACCGTATTTAAAACCCTCATCTCGGTGGGAATCGCTTTCATCCTTGCGTTGGGAGGATTATGGTGTACTATCAACCCCCAGAGGTACGAGGAGAGCGGGATAAAAAATGGACCATGGGCGACCAGCCTTGAGGCGGGAAGCGAAGAAGGTAGCATCTATCAGAGGGCAAGGGTATCTATATACGGTTTATGGGCGCTTGAGAAGTCGGAAGTAATCTACTACGTGGCAACGACGGACTCCGATGGGATGAATCTAGATTATAATTACAATTATACGATTGAAGGTAAAGACCTACCGGCTCGCTGGTGGAGTATAACCGTATACAAAGATCTGTACCTGATACCAAACGAGAAGAACAGATACTCATATTCGAAGACCAACATACTATATAACGATGGTAAAAATGGAACTACATGGACCATCAGGCTCTCATCAAAACCTCAAGAGGGTAATTGGCTCCCTTTGGGCGATAAAAATTCCACGAGCGGTAAGAGAGAGGGCATACTTTGTCTAACGCTCCGCTTATATAACCCTGATCCAGAAGTGCTTAAACACCCCGATACGATCCAACTGCCCTATATTATCAGGGAGGAATAAGATGAGGCAAAAATTGGACAAAACCTGGAAAAGGTGGACCTTTTGGGTCTCGCTGACGCTTATCTTAGCCTTTTCCTTTAACACTATATCTATATGGGCCCTGCCCTACGTAATCACAGATGAAATGTCGGATGATATCCTTGAACCCAGTGGTGTATCGGTTAACCAGTTTACCCGTAGAGTGATTCGCGGGGCCGTTGATGAACCGGTTGTCGAGGGGGTTCCAACACAGGGGGATGTGGTAGTTATGACTTGCCCCGACCACTTCATACAATTCTGCAGATATGATGTATCGGAGAAGCCACTTCACATTCACCTGTCGGTGCCCGTTGAGATAGCCCCTTACTGGTCAATTTCCTTTTACGCTCACAACACAGATAACTTCTTGGTGATTAACGACCTGGATGCCAAATCAAAGGGGCTAACCGAACTTAACATCACGCTGGTGAGAAGAGGGGTCTCCTATGAGAGACAGGGTGACGAGATGGTATATTCGCCGAGCGACGTGGGCATCATTCTCATACGAACCATAATCCCCGATAGATACAGTGCTGAGGGTCAAGAGGTGATGAGGGAATTGCTTAGATTACGGGCTGAAGCGAGGCAGTAGAGGATTACAGCTGAAGAAATCGAATAGAGATACACAAGGATCTTTAAACTCTTTTTGCTTTTCCAAGATATGAAAGAATATGAAGAGAGGAGAAAATTGTTGAGGTATATTGGGTTATAAACTTTAGATACCATCTCACTATCTTAGTTATTGGCATCCCCCACATGATGCGCCAAAGTTTCAGCACCCAAAGGTGAGACCTTCCGGGATTAGATCTCCTATGGCCCTCAAAGCCTACCTTGATTAGGAATTATACCTCTATTGGAAAGCACTGCGTGACCCACACGGACTACTGGGGCAACGGTGAACCTGTAGGTGAGTTTGTGGTGACTGGTTTCCTATGATACTTTTCTTAAAAAAGGATACATTTATTGGCAAAATAGGAGAGATCGCATTTAAGAAGTTTGCAAAACAAAAGTTTGGTAGAGAGATAAATTTAGACTGGGAGATTAGCAGAGAAATTTCCACTTTCAAGTCAGATATAATTGATTCAACGGAAATTGTAAGCATTAGATCGACAGATACACTCGAAAGTATTTGGGCAGAAGCTCCAACAACAGCAAAATATGGAATCTTTGTTAAGGTTGCATTGCCTAAAGACTTCTTTATGAAGTTTTATAGAAGAAACAGCGTATGATGAAGAAATGGTTATTAAAGGGTATATGTGCGGATTTTACGAATTATTTAGGTATACCCTTAAAGAAAAAGGGGAAGAACTATCTTATTTGGGGGAAGTACATGCAGATAAACAGCTTATAGAATAACATAAAAGGTTCGTGCCTAATGGCAGATATCTAAATTTTACCTGCAAAACTTCTTTTATGCTGAGAATAATAACCCTTCACTAAAAGATCTACAACTTGTCATCCTTATATTCCTTTGCCAGCTCGGCGTAAACTGAGATGGCCGATTCATCGATCCATACCGACTGTTTTTGTGAAACTTTCCCTTTAATCTGTGCTGGAACGCCGGCAACGAAAGATTCGCTTGGAATTTTCATGCCATCAAGAACGACCGCACCTCCGGCGATGATACAGCGATCGCCGATCTCAACATTATGCAAGACGGTGGCACCCATACCGATCAATACGTTAGCTCCAACCTTCTCGGCGTGAACCGTTGCAGAGTGTCCAATTATTACATTATCTCCGATCGTCATCGGTGTAAAACCTCCGTGAAGTACAACATTGTCCTCGATATGGGTATTCTTACCGATCTTCACCGGGTTGAAATCTGCCCTTATCACAGCTCCTGGCCAAACACTGGAGTTCTCACCGATCTCTACGCCTCCAACCACATAAGCCGCTTCGCTGACAAAAGCCGATTTTGCAATCCTGGGTCTTCTTTTTCCTAAGTTCCTTATCATGAATATTCCTCTCTTTCAAAAATCAGCCAGATCCATCGAAACGCGCTCGATTAAGACGTCTTCAACGATCTCGGCAATCTTTTCTTTTATATCATCGAATGGAATGTCTATCTTCTTCTTCCTTTTAAATATCTCATCAAAAATTTTCTCTCCTGCCTCGTCATCTTCTTCGACGATGAATAGCTCCGATCTTTTGTGCACGTGAACGGTCGGGAGGATTCTATCACGATCGTTATCCACAATGCCTATCACCGGCACATCAAATCTGAACGCGATATCAGAGACTACCGTAGTTGTATCATCTCCAACGCTGACCACGCCTTCGCATCCTTTGATAATTTTATATACATCGTATCCGGCGTGATCGACGAATGCCATGCCCGCTCCTTCTACTTCCTCCTTTACCTTTAAAACCCTCGCCTCTTTGTAATCCCTCAAACATTTTGTTGTATCTAATTTAGCCTCTCTTACATCTATCTTCATATCATCGAGCTTTCTTGAGGCTTCATCCTTTAGAGCTACACCCCTCACCTCAACGATCTTTCCCTTTGCTGAAGCCAGCCCAACGATCGTCACATCTTTAGAGATCGCCTTTCCTGCAGTCATACCGTTTATCAAGAGATAATCCCCCGGAGAAACTGCCAGCACCTTTCTAAATATCTTTTCTCCTTCCCTCCACAAAACTTTTCCGAAGTCAGGCGGATTTTTAACGTTTAAAGAAAGTTCTTTTGCGAAAGATTTAGCTATCTCACCCGAATTTTTTGTCCATGGAATCAATGTCATCTCTGAGAGTTCTATCTGGATCACAGGCTTATCAAGGACGTTTGCCCTCTTTATCACGTGCCAACAATATGCATATCCACTTTCCGGGCTCTTCGAATACGTTACTACGACCAAGAGATCGTTCTTCTCTGAAAGTTTTGATAGGCAGACGGATGACTTGCATTCTTCTATTTGCACCTCCTTTTCCAAAAAAGAGTCAAAACACGCCGTTATCCCCATCGTTCCATTTATGGCTGTTTGAACCTCTCCGAGATCCTTTAAGGATTCAATCACCCTTTCTGCAAAACCCGCATCAAAGATCTTTGGTCCGTGAAAGAATATACCGATTCTCAATATCGCTCCCATCTTTATCTCCTAAAAGATAAATAACTTTCTTGTGCAACGTAACCGTTTCAAAAATTAAGAGAACAAGAATAGATTGAAGAGGTAGCTTATCAAAACGATGACAACGAAGTATAGCAATAGAACGGTATATTTTGAACTCCATCTCTTATCTCTACTCTTCACCACCTTATACTCACCTTGAATCTTGCCAGTCAGGCTCAAAGAATAACCGAGTGAGAAAGTAACGAGAAATCCGATGGCGCTCCACCACAACCAGGAGATCTGGGGTTGATAAAACCAGAGGTATGCGTTGAAGACGACCCCGGCAAGAACACCTGCTATAACTCCATAACCCCTTGCTCTTTTGGTCAGAATGCCGAGTAAAAAAGCACCCAATATGGGGCCGTAAAAGACGGCACCTATCTTATTTACTCCAACTATTATCGTCTCTGCCAATCTGCCCGCAAAGAATGCAAAGATCATACAGAAGATGGCCCATCCGAGCGTAGTTAACCTCGACCACAGGAGGTATTCTTTGGCGGTCGGTTCTTTCTTTATATACTTCGTATAAAAGTCGTTCATCGTCGCCGCGCTCAAAGAATTGTAGGAAGAATCCAGGGTGCTCATTGCCCCGGCAAGAATTCCCACGATAATCAACCCTCTCAAACCGGCGGGTAGATACATCGAGATGAAGAGCGGAAGTAGGGCATCCGGATTATTCCCTATCACCACCGCCTGCAAGAGCGATTGCTCGCCTGACAGGAACCCTCTCAAAAATATGCCGAGAATGCAGTACCCCAACATTAAAGGATACCTTAAGAAACAGTTTAGAAAAAGGGCGCTTCGTGAGGCATCCACGGACTTTGAGGTTAGAACCCTTTGAATCTGTGACTGATCAAGACCGTAGTAAGAAGAATAGAAGAAGATACCGCCTATAATCGCCGGCAAAAAGGCATAATCGTAACCATCAAATCCCGTATGGATAAAATCAACTCCTAAAGCTCTTCCTTTAGGTATGCTCGCAACGATAGAACTAAATCCGGCGTGGTCAAAGAGAACAGCGATGAGTATGAGCACAGAGCCAGAGAGTAAGATGAATTGAAGTACATCGGTATAGATGCTCGCCTTTATCCCTCCCACAGCTGTATATATCATGGTGACGGCGCTCATCAGGAGGATCATATAGACTATAGAAAAACCGGTGATTGTAGATAACAGAAATGAGGGGGCATATATCGCACACCCGGTTGCCAAGGCCTCTGCTAAGCAAGAACATAAAGCTTATTAAACTTCTTGTGGCTGGACTAAACCGTCTCTCCAGATATTCATAAGCCGTGGTTATCTTTGAACGGTAGAGGGTGGGAATTATTAGGGACATAACCAAGATGACGGCCAAAGGAACGGCGAGTTCGAGTTGCAGCCACTTCAGCCCCCCGCCTGACGCGAGTGCCACAAAGGCAGGAATACTCATCATACTTATGGCACCACATTGGGTGGCCGTCGTCGACATCGCAATCGCCCACGAGGGTATATTTCTCCCGCCCAAGAAGTAGTCTTTCTCGCTTTTTTGTCCCTTTGCTAAATAAAACCCCAGCCATAGTAGTATGGCGAGATATACACCTATCACCACCCAATCTAAAGGCTCTATCATCTTTATTCTTCCCTCAAATGTTGCTCCAACCCATATCTTTCAGAACCTTTAAACCTGCAAAGCCACCCGCGAGCAGAGTCGTATAATACGTCATACACCTGAATATCACCACAAAAACGCCCAATATAGACGATCCAATGAATATGCTGTATAAAGAAAGCATACTGACCTCTGCAACCCCGGTACTTCCAGGTGTGAGTGGCATCGCCATAATTATCAGGACTATGACCTGTGCTGCTATACATAATGCCCAAATGGGTTTCACATTCACGCCCAGACCCAATAAGATTAACAATGGTACGGTGAGCTCGGACAGCCTAAGAACGACCGTACACCCAAAACTCAAGATCAGCCCAGATTTCCCATCTCTGACGAATCCCCACAGACCGTCATGAAAATGGTCGATCTCAGTATTTATCTTATTTATGGTCCGTTCAGATTTTACGAAACGGCGAAATACTTTTTTTACTCTTTCTGGTTTTATCATGCCATATAAGATGGTTAGAAACCCGATGATGAAGAGAAAACCTATGCCGGCAAGTACTGTGGTCATGATGTCGTTCTCTATCATCTTCCCAAATAGGAGCAAGCTAATGGGTACCGCGATCATAAAGAATATTAGATCCAAGATGCGCTCTCCCACCACAACCGCCGTTGCATCTCCCACGGAAAATCCTTTTTTGTTCAGCAGATAAACCCTGACTGGTTCTCCTCCGGCGTTGGAGGGGGTTATGCACGCGGCAAATAAACTGGGTAATACGGTGGAGATGCCACCAGATAAGCTGATCTCTTCGCCGGTGGCCTTTCCCATTAATTTAATGCGCAACCCCCAGATAAACCAGGTAAAAACTTGAATTGCAATCGCCAGAAAGAGGTATTGTGGCTTTATTTTGCTAAAAGAATCGATCGTCTCTTGATTAACCGTTAAGACCAAGATGGCCGCCGTCGTTATCACACTTATCGCGATGGCTATCGTAAAAAGTCTCTTTGCTCTTATCTTCACATTGTAACCTCGTTCTGCAATTGCTCACACATATATGAGTATTCCTGCTAACTTGTTTCACATACCCAATATATAATCTTTGATCGATATATCGTAGAAAAGAGGTTATAGAAGATATTTCCCCGTTATTGCTCGATAACTTGAGATGTAAATACCTTAATGGATCGATACCACCCACTACAATTTATGAAGATCTCGAAGCCAACAATATTGGAGGTTAATAAAATAAAATATAAAAAAGGGGAAATTTTGTCGCCTATAGATTGAAGAGGTGCCAGGACCCACATCAAGCGAAGAGGCTATCTCAAAACTGATGTAGTAAATATGAATTTAGCGAGTTATTTAAACCCCATTTCAACCATTGTATCCGAGAGCATCGGCATGATTACCGGAAAGATCGGTTTTAAGCATTCCAATATCTGCATTTTTTTTCACCCCCTCTTTATCTATTTTATTTTCCCTTTTATGCTTATTTTTATACCTTTATATTACTTATAGTTATCTATTTGCTCAAAAATCCTTTAGATTTTTGGCGTGTGAAAATCTCCGATTCGTCTGCATATCACAAATCGAAGATTTGTGCTTACTTCGGAACGAACTTAATCCAAATATTAATATGGTAGCCTCTTTAAAAGAGACCGCATGAAAAACGAAGTGGTGCTCACAGAGAAGGAAGATGGAATCATGACCATATTTCTTAATCGTCCCGAGAAGAGGAACGCTTTAAATCCAGAGATCATGAACGCACTTCCGCCGGTGTTTTCTGCTGCTGCCGAAGACCCCGAAGTGAAGGCGGTTATTTTAACGGGAAAGGGAAAGACATTCTCGGCGGGGATCGATTTCGTTTCTTATCCCGATTTGATGATGGGAAAACTTGGAGAGGACAACTTCAGGTGGCTCAGAGAGTTTCTCACGGATCTACACTACAATCTAAACAAAATTGAGTGTCTGGAAAAACCCGTGATCTGTGCGATCAATGGGTATGTTGTTGGAATGGGATTGGAGCTTGCCTTAACAGCTGATTTTAGAATAGCAACCAAAGACGCACTATTTGGAATTCCTGAGGTTCAATTGGGCCTCATTCCAGACGTAGGAGGAACAACTCGCCTCACACGGATGATAGGGATTGTGAAGGCCAAAGAGTTGATAATGACCGGTAAGATGATAACGGCAGAGGAGGCGCTTAGAATAAACCTGGCGAACGAGGTCGTAGCACCGGATGAACTTATGAATTCTGCCAAAAACCTTGCCCGTTATATGATCGATAATTGTTCTCCCGTGGCGGTGGGGCTGGCGAAGAAGATGATCGATTTGGGGGCGGATATGGACAAGAACACTTCTTTGGAGATGGAAGGGATATGTCAAAGTATCCTATTCGGTCGCACTGAAGATTTAATGGAAGGATTCACGGCAAGGGCCCAAAAAAGACGGCCAAACTTTAAATGAGAGTTTGCGCCCCGGTGGGGTAATGGATATCCTTTTGGCTTGCGGAGCCAAAGACCCGGGTTCAACTCCCGGTCGGGGCATTCGTTTTGACGGGGTCTCTGAGGGAGAAGATCTCCCAAATATGGATGAATTTGATGTGCTAATAGTCCTCGGCGGTCCTATGAATGTATATGAAGAGGATCGTTATCCTTATTTAATTCGGCTAAATGATGCTATCTTTAAATTTGTCTACGAAAATAAACCATATCTTGGGTTTTGCTTGGGTGCTCAACTTTTGGCAAAAGCACTTGATGCGCCGGTCAGAAAGAACCGACAAAGAGAGATTGGAAATTTCGAGGTAAATTTGACAGAAGATGTGGCATTCCCAGTATTCCAGTGGCACGGGGATACCTTTAATATAGCAAAAGGAGCGATTAAACTGGCAGAATCTAAACTTTGCTCCAATCAGGCATTCAGATTTAAAAATTCCTATGGAGTTCAATTTCACCTTGAGGTAACACCAAAGATGTTAGAGGAATGGATAGAGAATTATAGATGCGAGCTCAACGACGAGGGAATAGATCCTTCGAGTATACTGAGCGAGTTTGTGGAGAGGGTAGAAGTTTATAAAGAATTACTATGGCAGCTGTTGTCCAACTTCTTCTCAATTAGGGTAGAATGAGAGGGGATAAAATATAGGGATGATTTATTGAAAAAGTCCAAAATCAAGTCAGATATGATCTTGGATTCGATATCTCAATTGAGAGAATATCTTATGAAGTTCTCACAAATTTTATGAGAATTTCTCAAATATATTTATATGGAGACCGATTTAGCAATGGAATGGAGGTGCCAGAGAAGAAGTGGTGAAAAAATGGCAGAGGGAAGTGAATGAGGAGAAATTAATGGAGGAGATGAAGAAGGAGACGAATATATGAGAGAAGATATGAGACGTATAGCGATATATGGAAAGGGTGGAATCGGCAAATCGACGACCACACAGAACCTGACTGCGTCGCTTTCAACGATGGACAAGCATATACTGCAGATCGGATGCGACCCAAAGGCAGATTCGACGAGGATGCTGATGGGTGGAAAGAGGCAGCGAACGGTACTCGACACACTGAGGGAAGTTGGAGCGGAGAATGTGAAGCTCGAAGATGTAATGCAGACTGGATTCGGCGGAATAAAGTGCGTAGAAGCCGGAGGGCCAGAACCGGGTGTTGGCTGCGCGGGAAGAGGGATTATCACGGCGATAAATCTACTGGAGGAGAATGGAGCATATACAGACGATCTGGACTTTGTGTTCTACGACGTCCTTGGGGACGTCGTCTGTGGTGGATTTGCGATGCCGATGCGACAGGGGAAGGCGAAAGAGATATACCTCGTGGCGTCTGGCGAGCTGATGGCGCTCTACGCTGCAAATAATATCGCCAAAGCAATCACCAAGTTTGCAGAGCGCGGCGGAATCCGTCTTGGCGGTGTGATATGCAACTCGAGAAATGTGGAGAAGGAGCAGGAGCTTTTAGAAGCTTTTTCGAATGCTATAGGAACGCATCTGGTCCATTTTATTCCGAGAGATCAGATTGTTCAACGGGCAGAGATAAACAGGAAGACGGTCGTCGAATACGATCCGGAGTCGAATCAAGCGAAGGAGTATTTTAAGTTGGCCAAAAACATCATCGAGAACGATGATTTTACTATTCCAACTCCTATTGAATACGAAGAGCTTGAAAAATTGATGATTCATTATGGGGTTATGGAATGAAGATGGTGAGGGCGATCGTCAGGCCGGAGAAGGTGGAGGAGGTCGTCGATAGTTTGGAGAAAGAAGGTTTCATCGCGCTTACGAAGATCGATGTCTTCGGTAGAGGAAAGCAGAAGGGGATTCAGATTGGGCCCACGAGATATGATGAGCTTTCGAAGGTGATGTTGATGCTCGTGGTCGATGATGGGGATTGTGAAGATGCAATAAAGACGATTCGAGAGAGTGCGAGGACGGGAAGTTTCGGAGACGGAAAGATATTCGTGACAGAAGTTGAGAAGGCATACACGATCAGAACAGGCAGACGGGGAGTTTGAGATCGATGAAGGAAGTGATTGCGATAATAAGGATGAATGCCATTCAAAAGACGAAGAGGGCGCTTGCGGATGTGGGCTTCCCATCGGTCACGGCGAAGGTGGTCTTCGGAAGAGGTAAACAGAAGGGGCTGCATATATCTCCTCCTGCCACTATCAGCCCGGAGGAGGGGGAAGAAAGTGGTATGCGATATATTCCAAAGAGGATGCTGATAATGGTCTTGTCAGATGAAAGGGTCGATGAGCTTGTCAAGATAATTATGGAGACGAATAGGACTGGAGAGATCGGTGATGGAAGGATATTTATCTGTCCGATAGAAGATGCTGTCAGAATAAGAACGGGAGAGATTGGAGAGGAGGCAATTTAATGCCGCTGACACTTTTAAATTGTGATAGGTCGATTCCAGAGCGGAAGAAGCACACGTACATCAAGGATTCAACAGAAGAGGTCTTACCGCTCTGCGATATTCAGACGACACCTGGAGACTTTACGGAGCGCGGATGCACGTATGCAGGTTGTTTGGGCGTCGTCTGTGGTCCAATAAAGGATGTAATCCATCTCGTTCACGGTCCAATCGGCTGCTCTTACTGGACATGGGGCGGTGGCACCCGTCAGAATCTATCCGATAATCCGAGCTTCCATCGGAAATATTGCTTCTCCACGGATATGCAGGAGAAGAACATCATCTTTGGTGGTGAGGAGAAGCTTTACGATTCGATAATAGAGGCGCACGAGGAGTTTCCGGAGGCGAAAGGCGTCTTCGTATATGCAACATGTGCGATTGGGCTCATAGGAGACGATATCGAAGCCGTCTGCAAGCAAGCAGAGGAAGAGATCGGAATAAAGGTCGTTGGATTCAACTGCGAAGGTTTCAGAGGGTGCAGTCAATCTCTTGGCCATCACATCGCGAACGACGCGCTCTTTGAACGCGTGGTAGGAACGAAAGAGCCGGAATATACGACGGATTACGATATGAACATCATCGGAGATTATAACATTCAAGGAGATCTCTGGCTCATGGAGCCATTGTTCGAGCGCATGGGAATAAGGATCCTCTCTGCATTCACCGGTAATTCCTCGATAGATGATATCGCACAGGCACACAGAGCAAAACTAAATTTGATGCACTGCCAGCGATCCACGCCGTATATCTGCGAGCAGATTAAGGAGAAGTATGGAATTCCGTACATAAGGGCATCTTTGTTTGGGATAGAACAGACTTCCAATGCATTGAGGGATGTAGCAGCATTTTTTGGATTGGAAGAGAAAGCAGAGGAGATAATAGCGGATGAGGTCTCAAAGGTGGCTCCGAAGATCGAAGAATATAGAGAGAAGTTTAGGGGAAAACGAATCTTTATCTACCAGGGGGCTCCGCGTGCGTGGCACTGGGTGGAGATGTTTCGTGAGATAGGAATCGAGACGATCGCTGCCGCAACAACTTTTGGCCACGAAGAAGATTATGCGAAGATATGCGAGCGCGTTAAAGATGGAACAATCGTCATAGACAACCCGAACTCGATCGAGCTCGAAGAGATACTGACCGAATTGAAGCCTGATATATTCATCTCTGGATTGAAGGAGAAGTATCTTGCATACAAGCTCGGTATTCCCTTCATAAACGGTCATTCCTATGAGAAGGGGCCCTATGCGGTCTATTCCGGTTTTTTGAACTTCGCGAGAGATGTAGAGAAGTCTATATTCGCCCCGGTGTGGGGCATGATAAGGAGAAGAGATGCGAAGCGTAACGATTAATCCTTCAAAGATATGTCAGCCGATCGGTGCCATGCACGCAACGTTGGGCATACACGCCGCAGTTCCTCTCATCCACGGATCGCAGGGCTGTGCTGCATATCCGATGCGAATGTTCAACCGCCATTTCAGGGAGCCGGCGCAGATCGCGGTGACCGCTCTTGGTGAAGGTGCATCCGTATTTGGTGGAAGGGATAACTTGATCGCCTCCATAAAGAACGTGATCTCAAGGAGAAACCCAGAACTCATAGGCGTGATTACAACATGCCTCTCCGAGACCATAGGCGATGACGTTGAGGGAATTGTGAGAGAGACCATTGATGAGATAGAGGAAGTCGAAGAAAAAGATGTGATTCCAATCGTTACGATCCACACGCCAAGCTATGTTGGATCACATATCACGGGGTATGATAATGCATTGAAGGCGTTCGTTACGCATCTTTCGAAAGAATTTGATGAATCAGACGAGAAGCTGAATATCATACCAGGAATGATAAATCCAGGTGATATTCGAGAGATAAAAGGGATGCTCGACCTACTCGGTGTTTCATATACGATTCTAAGTGATATCTCGGATACATTCGATGCTCCGATAATCCTTCCAAAGCCATCATTTCCGAACGGAGGAACGTCTGTGGCGGAGGTAGAGAATTGTGCGGGCGCATGCGGCGTCATCTCACTCTGTGAACACGCCGGGGGATCTGCCGCAAAATTCTTGAAAGGGAAGTATGGAATGAGATCGGATGCGATCTGTCCAATCGGGGTTTCAAAGACGGATCGATTCATTGAGGCTATAAGTGATATTACTGAGAAAGAGATTCCGTATGAACTCGAAAAAGAGCGCGGAAAACTGATAGATGCAATGGTAGATGTGCATCAGCTCACTTATGGGAAGAAGGCCGCGATATTTGCAGATCCAGACATTGCACTCGGGATTGCAGAATTTGCGTCTGAGCTCGGGATGGAAGTCGTCGTCTTGGCGAGCAGTACGTCGAGCAACGCTTTCATGAATGCGGCAAAAGAGATATCTGATGGCGAGATTCTGAACGGAAACGATCTGTATGATCTTCATCGGACGGTAAGGGAGAAAGATGCAGATATTCTCTTTGGACACACGATGTGCAAGAGGAGTATTCCTACGGGTGAAGACAATATCGCATTCGTCAGATGTGGATTCCCTGTGTATGACAGGATTGGATACTACCGATATGGGATCATGGGATATCACGGTGGGGTATATCTTTCGGATCTGATCGCGAACGCGATTTTAGATCGGTATGGACAGCATGGATAGATGATCTCCTGTGAAGATTAGTTCTATATTGGTGTTTCTCATTATAGCTGGAATACTCGTCTTGGCAGTCTTTACAGCTGGTTACCTGCAAAAACAAACCAATATCGGCATGGCAGTTGAGTTCAATGACCATGCTGCATCTTCCTATGTGGCAAAGGAGAAGGGATGGTATGAAGATGAGGGGATCGATTTTACCACTTATGAGAGCTATGCCACAGGAATGCGGCTTGCCAGTGCCATATCCCGAGGGGATATTCAGGTTGCCTATCTCTGCCTCTCTCCAGCCATACTGGCGTACTCCAGAGGCGTTCCGATAAAGATCGTCGCCGGAACCCACAAGTACGGTTATGGTCTGGTCGCCCATCCCGAGATTACGAAGATCTCTGATCTAAATGGTAAGATCATCGGTTGCGTGAGAGAGGGCGGAATGGTGGATCTGCTCCTAAATCGTCTGATCGAAGAATATAACCTCAAAGATGTCAAGATTCGGCGCATGGTCCCATCAAAACAGGTTATTGCTCTTGAAACTGGACAATTGGACGCAAGCTTTCTTCCAGAACACCACGCAACCATCGCCGAGTCCAAAGGCTTTTATATGCTCATAAAAAGTCAGGATCTGTGGCCGGATATACAGGGAAGCGTCCTCGTCGTGAAGACAGACCTCATAGAGAACGATCCAGAGACGGTGAAAAAGCTGGTGAGAGTCACCCAAAAGGCAACGAACTGGGTGAACGAGAATCCAGATAACACCTCTATAATCCTCGCCGATGTACTGGATACGACCCCAGAGGTAATCCAAAGATCGATGAATAGACTGAATTACACGACCGAGATCAACAGAGAATCCGTCCAGGAGATGATAGATTACATGGCAAAATTGGATTATATTGATGAAGGGGTCAAAGCCGAGGATATTCTTGACACGAGATTCTTGCGGGAGTATGAAAGTTAAGGACGTATTGGTTGGAATACTGCCGATCATCGTATTCGTGATGATATGGGAGGGCATCGCTCAACTGAATATATTCCCAACATACATATTTCCATCATTCTCCGCTGTGATCCGCGAGTTTTATCGCTTAGTGGTTGGTGGTGTTTTATTAAACAGTCTCCTGAGCAGTCTCTTCAGGGTATTGGCTGGATTTCTGTTGGGTTCTGCCGCGGGCATTGTTATGGGAATCGGGATGGGATGCAAAGAGGTCGTAAACAAGTCACTAAATCCGATCTTCACCCTTCTCTATCCGATCCCTGCGCTTGGCTGGGCACCGCTCTTGATGATCTGGGTGGGAATAAATGAGATGTTGCCGATCACATTGATATTTCTCTGTGCATTCTTTCCTGTCCTATACAACACGATTACGGGCATTAAAGGTGTTGATGAAGACGTCATCAAAGCAGCGAGAACCTTGGGTGCATCGGATAGAAAGATTCTAACCACGGTTATCCTACCATTGGCAATACCAAACATCTTCACCGGGTTGAGGCTTGAGGCAGGTATGGCATGGAGGGTGGTG
>RXIL01000032.1 GCA_004212085.1 Candidatus Methanolliviera hydrocarbonicum | reverse complement strand
TTGTCTAAGTACGAGGTTTCGCTCCCGAGCATAACCTCTATAAATTGCACCACCATATATAGCCAGAGCTAGGGCTAACCCTACTGCATTACCGAGGTCTACAATAGGGTCACCAATAAAACGCTGGGAAATTATACTAGCTATGAAGACCAAAATCGGATATGCAAGAGTCACCAAGAGTAGATCTCGAATTCTGCTTTTCTGCTTCATTTCCTTCTTTATCCTCCTTTCTATGCTTATAGCCACAGTCAAATGCTTGCATCCGTGCAAAAAGACTCGGAATGGATATCTTCTTTCGTCTAATAATATAATAATGTTTCTAATATTTAAACTTTAGATCTGCTCTTTTTTATATGAAAATATTTGAACGGATAGATGCAAAAGGAATTGCTTAGACTTCTCGGCCAATTTCCTAACCTCTTCTGTAACGACAGCGACCCCTCTACCGCACTCTTTAGCCCTTACCATCTCTATCGCTGCATTCAGTGCTAAAAGATTTGTCCGATCTGCTCTCTTCTCTATATCCCTAGTTATCCTATCCATCGTTCAGATCTAATGATATATCCGTAGAACAGATACTTTTTTATTATTGCCTTGGGAGACGCTGTGATGTGGGTATGAAGAGGAGAGAAGATAACGGCGAGATAGAGACGGTGATGTCTGGAAAATTGCCAAAACTGGTTGAACTGGAAGATATTAAGGGGGATCTTACACGTTCACTCCAAATATTCTGACGGAACCGCTAACTTTAGAGAAGATCGCTCTCAAATCAAAAAAGCTTGAATATGATTACGTCGCGGTATGCGATCACTCAGCATGTGCCAAATACGACAAAGATTTAGGTACAAGACGTCTGACAGAGAGAAACAAAGAAATTGATAGATTGAATAGTGAATTAGAAGGGATAACTCTATTGAAAGGGGTAGAGGTCAATATATTACCAGACGGATCATTAGATTATCCCGATGATCTCTTAGAAGAATTTGATTTCGTCGTAGCCGGGACCCATCAGAATTTCAGAAAGAACGTCACGGAAAGAGTTTTAGCGGCGATGGATAATCCGAACGCGGACGTCATCGCTCATCCAACAGGAAGCCCCCTCTCTGGCATTGTGGGCCATAAGATTGATCTCGATACTTTTTATCCGCGTTTTTTCCTCCTCTGAAGTTGCCCTATTGTCAATAAGCAAGGTAAGGGTCAGAAACCTCGTGGATGAGGGGATAAAAGGATTTAAATCGTTAAAAAAGCTCAAGGGTGATATTGGTATATCCCTCCCTCCCATCCATGCCCCTCACACTTTCTAAGCACCTCTTCTACGAAAATTAGTATTATTTATTTTCATTTCCTCTTTAATCTTTGATTCAGGGCGAAAGTCAAAATTAGAGCTAATAAAAAAAGAAGCAGTTTCCATTGGATTTTTTGCAATCATAGGTACTATAGCAACGATCTTTTTGATAGGAATTCCCTTTGGTTTATTTTTGAAGTTCCTTTACTTGACGCACTATTGTACTATTGTTTGGCGCCATCTTATCGGCTACCGATCCAATTAGATATTCCTCATCTCTCACAAACAGGGTAATTGTAGTGTATCGGCAGCGATAATTTCTCCTTTGGGGAAAGTTACAAATATTAGAAATATTCAACTGACTTCACGCGAGGAAAAATATGCCCAAGATAATGATTAATCCCGATTTATGTAATAAATGTTATACTTGTGTCCAGATTTGTCCAGCAGGAATTTTTATTCAGAAGGATAAGGACTCTATTCCTAAAGTTTTAGGATCCATAGCGGAAGATTTTTGTATTTCTTGCGGCCATTGCGCTGCTATTTGCCCCAAGCAAGCAATAATCCACGAAAGCTTTCCGGAAGGCAGTATAAACCCTGTTTGTCAGGAGCTTAATCTCTCAGCCGAGCAGGTTCTCGAGATGATCAGGACAATGCGTTCTATTCGGGAATTTAGGGATAAACCAATTGAAAAAGAGACGATTGAAAGGATCATTGATGGAGCACACTTTGCTCCCAGTAGCACTAATTCGCAGAGTACCGAATTTGTTGTGGTAAGTAACAAAGCTGTACTTAAAAAGATTGTAGAGTTGACATCGCTTTTCCTTACCAAAACTGCAAAACAACTTCGTAACCCAGTGATAATGGCGTTATTTCGTTTGGTTGCCAGGAACAACGCTGAAGATGCACTTTCCATCCTTCCGAAAATTGATAGATATGTAGATGCATTTAAAAATGGAGAGGACAATATTCTTTATAACGCACCGCTTCTTCTTGTTTTCCACGGAAAAAAGAGCATCCCTCTTTCAGACGTTAACGCAAATCTTGCGCTTCATAATGCTTCCTTGGTCAGCCGGGGACTTGGTTTGGGAAGTTTCTACGCAGGGTTTGTGGTTGAGGCAAGCCACCGGGATAGTAAAATTCCAAGCATTCTTTCGATACCGAAAAATAATAGGATTTATGGCGCCCTCGTATTGGGTTATCCAAAATTCACGTATAAAAATTGGATAGAGAGAAGACCACCCAAGGTGGAATGGATATAGATAGTACGTTTAGGTTAGTGTTCCTCTTCCTTCTTCTTCGCCATCCATTCGATATAATTACAGTATGGGCAACCCAGATCCCATGTCTTCTTCTTGTACAGTATCTTTATGAGCTTTAATCCGTGTTCTTTACACTCCTGATCGGTTATTACCAACCGTCCACTCTTTGGGAGCGGAAGAGAAAAATCACAGTCAGGATAGCTCGAACATCCGATGAACCTCGTCCCCCTCCTTGTCCTTCTTATTATCAGGTCGCCGCCGCACTTCTCACACTTGCCCACAACCTTCTCTTCTCTAAGACGCTCTCGAAGATCTTTTGATATCTTCTCCTCATTCTTCTTCAGTATCTCAAAGGTATCCCCAAGCATCTCCCTCGATCTTTTGATCACTTCTTCATCGGACAATCTTCCTTCGGCGATCGTGTCCATCTCCTCTTCGAGCTCCTTGGTCATCTTCACATCTGTTATCTTCTCTGCATATTCGTCCAGCGTTTTTATGACGGCTCTTGCAACTATGGTAGGTTTTAAAGGATTTCCATGGACATANCCCCTTCCATAAAGTTTGCNTATCATCTCGTGCCTCGTGGATTTTGTGCCGAGACCGAGTTCATCCATCTTCTCTATCAATCTTCCCTGCCCGTACCTTCGGGGTGGCTTCGTCTCCTTCTCCTCCACAAAAGATTCCACTTTTAATATCTCCCCCACGGACAATTCTGGTATGAAGACCTCTTCGACAGAGCTATACGGATAGATCTCTCTCCACCCCTTCTCTATAATCTTCGACCCCGTCGCGTTGAAAAGTTCTCCATTGACATCTATCTCTGCTTTTGTGCCTTCTATCTTTGCTGCATCACTCAACGTGGCCAAGAATCTTCTCACTACGAGCTCATAAATCTTCCACTCTTCATCATTTAATTTCTCTCGTTTTGTATAACCGACGGGATGAATTGGAGGGTGATCCTTAGCCTCTTTTCCTCGCGTGGGTTTGAGTTCCTTACCCAAGAGTTTTTTTGAATACGTGGAGAACTCTTTCATCTTTGAGAGAAGTCCCAATATTTTTTTTAGATCTATCTTGGAATAGACGGCGTTATCCGTTCTTGGATAAGAGAGCAAACCCTGGCTGTAGAGATTTTCCGCAGTTCGCATTGCGTTCGATGCCGTGAAACCGATGGATGTCGCCGCCTTTAAAAATGCGGTCGTATTGAATGGGTTAGGCGGCATATCATTCTTTATTCTCTTTTTAAATGTCTTTACTTCCCCTTTATCCCCAAGAGAGGATTTTACACGATCGACTTCTTTCTTGGCATGGAATCTACCTTTTTTGTGCTTAGCAATGAACGTAAAATCGTCTTTTAAGCATTCGGAAATCTCTGATTTCCGAGTATGCGAATCTTTGATTCGCACACATTTGAGATATAGTTCCCAATAGGGCTCCGGGACGAAGTTATCTATCTCCTCCTCTTTCTCTGTTATCAAAGCGAGGGTGGGTGTTTGTACCCTTCCTACGGAAAGAAAATTATTTCCAAGCCTCATGGATGAGAGGGAGAGAAATCTCGTCAGACTTGCACCCCACACGAGATCGATTACCCTCCTTGCATCGGCAGATTGTGCCAGATCGAAGTCTATATCCACAAGATTAGAGAAGCTTTTTTCTATCTCATCATTCGTTATCGCGCTGTATCTCGCTCGATCGAATTTAGCTTCCTTATTTACGGAAGATATAATCTCCAATGCTTCCACACCTATCAATTCACCCTCTCGATCATAGTCCGTGGCGATCGTTACCTCTTCTGCATCTCCTCCGAGCTTCTTCAATGCGTTTGCATACTTCTTCTCCGTCGGCTTCTTTACTATATCTGTCCAGACCAGTTCTTCAGGTCCTACGGCGTTCCAGTTCTTCTTATCCGCGGGAAAGTCCACATCTATGATATGCCCCCTCAATCCCATAACGGTGGTATTTGAGAACGTATAGACGTTCGAACCCGCTACTCTTCTCCCCTTCTCCTTGCCGCCTGAGAGAATGTTTGCTATCCTCTTCGCTGTATTGTTCTTCTCAGTTACGATCAGTCTTCTCACAGATATTTCTCCAACAGCTCGTTTACATCCTTAGGGTCGCTCTTTCCCTTGGAAAGTGCCATCACCCTCCCAACCAAAAAATTTAGCGCTCTCTTCTTTTTCTTATGATAATCTTCCACGACTTTTGGATTTCCTTCTATTACCTTTTTGACCAATATCTCGGTTTCACTTCTGTCTAACCTTCCAAACCCTCTCCTTCTCATGATCTCTTCTGGATCCCCGCCCTTATCGAGTATCTCCCTTATAATCTCAACCGCGTTCTTCTCCGTTATCTTTCCAGAAGAAAGATCTTTGAGTATTTTTATCGTCTTATCTTCGGTAAGTGGAGATCTTCCTATCTTCATCCCCCTATAATTTAGCTCCCCTTTAAGAACATCCACAATCCAACTTGCGGCCATATTTGGGTCGATCTCTCTTGCCATCCTGACGACTTTTTGGTGTGGGATCGTGCAAATCGAAGATTTGCAGACAATCTCAAAATAATCTGCGATCTCTATATCTGACGTCAGCGATCTCGCATGATTCTCTTTTACCCCATATTCTTCGACGAATCTGCGTATCTTCGCATCCGGAAGCTCTGGAATTTCATCTTTTAACCTTTCTGTCCAGCTTTTAACGCTCATTGGAGGCAGATCAGGCTCCGGAAAATATCTGTAATCTTCTTCTCCCTCTTTCGTCCTCATGGATATCGTTATGCCCCTCTCCTCGTCATAGTGCCTCGTCTCCTGGGTAATTTTTATGTTTCTCCTCAAAAGATTCTTTTGCCTCGTTGCCTCGTAAGAGAGAGCTTTTTCCACGCCTTTGTGGGAAGATATGTTTTTTACCTCTGCCCTATCCCCTCCTGCCAAAGAGATATTGGAATCTACACGCATCGCACCTTCCAAATCCCCATCGAAGACGTCTAAATATTCAAGGATGCTTCTCAATTTGTCGAGAAATCGTCGTGCCTCTTTTGGACTTTTCAAATCTGGTTCCGTCACAATCTCGAGCAGAGCCATTCCTGATCTGTTGTAGTCGATCAGAGAATGTCTTGAATATTCTATTCCCCCCTCATGGATCATCCTCGCAGGGTCTTCTTCCATGTGGACTCTATTTATCCGGATGATTTTCTCCCCGCGATCCGTCTCTACGCTCATTTTACCATTAACCGCCAGCGGAAAATCGTACTGAGATATTTGAAATCCCTTCGGCAGATCGGGATAGAAATAGTTCTTTCGATAGAATAGCGTCTGCTCCAATACCTCACAATTTAAAGCCAAAGCGACCTTTATTCCGCATTCGACCGCCCTCTTATTTATCACAGGAAGAGCACCGGGAAGTCCCAAACAGACCGGACAGGTGTGCGTGTTTGGCTCCTCGTCTTGATAATCGGTTGAACAGCCGCAAAAAAGTTTACTTTTGAGTTTATTGAGCTGTACGTGAACCTCTAATCCTATCATGATATCATTCATTTAAAAACCTCACGGTTCTTTATTCCCTTGTGCACCTTCGGTGCACGCAGGTTGAAAGGGTGTCGTCGAAAATCTTTGATTCGTCGCCGTGAAAATGTTCCATTTTCACATGCAAAAAATCTCCGATTTTCATCTCTCATTCTTTAAAGTGCTACCGAAGGTGCACGCAGGTTGAAAGGGTGCCCACCCTTCATTTAAAGCAACCCCGATACCTTCTTCTGATGATCTGTATTCTCTTCATAAATTTTAGCAATATTTATTATCGTCTCCTCATCGAAAGCCCTTCCGATGAGCTGTATGCCTATTGGCAGCCCTTCTGAAAACCCGCATGGTATAGAAACAGACGGAAGGCCCGTTAAATTCACTGGAACAGTATATATATCAGATAGATACATCGAGATTGGGTCTTCTATCTTCTCACCAAGCTTAAAAGGTTTATAGGGCATTGTGGGAGAAACGATCGCATCTAATTTCCTTTTCCTGAATGCCCTCTCAAAATCTTTTATTATTAAATTTCTCACCTTCAACGCCTTCAGGTAATATTTACCGTAGTATCCCGCGGATAGAGAGAACGTTCCCATAAGTATTCTTCTCTTCACCTCTTTCCCAAAGCCTTCGGCTCTAATCCTGGAGAAGGTCGTATCCCAATCGAGATCCTTCCCCCTCAAGCCATATCTGACACCGTCATATCTCGCCAGATTTGAGGATGCCTCGCTCATCGCGATGATATAATAGGAAGAGAGGGCGTATCTCAAATTTGGAAGATCTATCTCCTCGTATTCGATGCCCAGATCCTCCAATTTATGGATTGCATTCCATACATGTTTAAGAACATCTTCTTCCACCCCATCAAAGAACTGTGTCAAAACTCCGATCTTTCCGAACTTCTCTGAAGGTAGTCGATAGAGAGCCGGATCTATAGAGGTAGAATCCCTCGAGTCTTTTCCAGATATGACATCTAAAAGAAGAGAAGCGTCTTCTATGGAAGAACCCATCGTTCCCACGCATTCAAGGGAGTTAGAATAAGCTATCAACCCATATCTCGATACGAGGCCATAGGTCGGTTTTATTCCCGATATTCCGCAGAAAGATGCGGGGCACCTGACAGATCCACCAGTATCCGTTCCTAAAGAGGCTATACATTCACCAGATGCTACCGCTGCGGCACTTCCACCAGAAGAACCTCCGGGAACTCTATCTTCATCCCAGGGATTTCTCGTTGGGCCGAAGAAACTCGTCTCCGTGGTCGTACCCATCGCGAACTCATCCATGTTCGTCTTTCCAACGATTATTGCACCCTCCTCTTTCAATCTCTCGACCACTGCGGCGTCGTAAGGCGGAACGTATCCTCTTAAGATCTTTGAGGCACAGGTTGTTTCCACTCCTCTCGTTGAAAGATTGTCCTTTACGGCGATCGGCATTCCAAGGAGTCTCCCATCCCCCTCATTTTTGTCTATCTCCCTCGCTCTCTCTATGGCATCTTCACAGACGGTTATGTACGCGTTGAATCTATTCTCCTTTATCTTATCCATCAATCTTCTCGTAACCTCTTCTGTCTCGCCGTCTTCGACGAAATGTCTGAATCCTTTAATTCCGTCTTTGAAGTAGTTCTTCATCACATTATCTTAGGCCCTTCTATGTACCCTCTCTCCTTCTTTGGTGCGTTTTTAATCGCATCCTCTCCGGCCAAAGAGGGAGATGCAGCATCTTCCCTGAAGACGTTTTTTAAACCAAAAACGTGAAATGTCGGCTCCACGTCCTCTGTTTCCACCTCATCTATCTCATCGAAGAGGGCAAGTATCGATCTTATCTGTGGCGAAAATTCTTTCACCTCTTCGTCATTTAGCTCTATCTTGGCAAGTCGGGCGATCTGTCTAAGATCCTCTTCGTCAATCATCAAAATCCTCCAAATCAGATAAAAATTCACCGACTCCTTTTCCGGAATCTTTTGCCATCTTTTTCATTAGCTTCCAAACGCCACTTCCGTACTGCATTGCCTTCTTCTCCATTCCTGCCAGTTCTTTAGATATCCTCTCTTCGGCAAGCCTTTTAAGGATGTATTTTCTTGTTACCAAATCTGCGTCTCTTTTTATTTTTAAATCCACTGGAATATCGGACGCAACTTTAATCACTCTTCGATCGAGGTAGGGGGTCTCTAAGGTTAAATTTTGGCTCCGTGCAATCGCCTCATCTCTTTTTATATCCTTCGTTATATTCATCACATCTTCTCTCAACGCTTCTTCGAGTTCCCTTTCTCCCATATATTTATATCTGTCGTAACCCCCAAATAACTCGTCCGCACCCTGTCCGGTCAATATCTTTCCAAAACCGCCCTCTTTCGCAGTTTTACACGCGAAGTAAAAGGGAGTTGCAATCGCGACTTGAACGGGATTTTTACTCTTTATTATCCGCATCACCGCCAAAAGCGCGTCTCTTATCTCCCCTCTCTCTATTGCTCTTATAAAAGGCTCTTTTAAATTCAATATCTTCGCTACCAGAAACGCGTTCTCAACGTCTTTTGAATCTTTCGTACCGACGGTTATCAGCGTTAGATCGTACCCCAAGGAATAAGATATGGAAGCGATGATGGAACTGTCGATACCTCCGGAGAAAGAGATTACAGAATCATCATTTAACCTCTCCCTGACAGAGTCTTTGATCGCGTGAAAGAGCTCAGAGATTATGACATCTTCATATGTAGATTTAAAAAAATTTTCTATTTCCATATGATAGGGGTAAAAAGAGAGAAAGGAGGTAAAAAGCTTATCTTATTGGATACGTGATATCTACCGTGAGTCGAATCTCCATCTCACCTGGACTGATAGGAGGAGCCCCTGCAACCTCCATCGTTCTATAATATCCTTTAGATGAAGAGACATAACCTCCGCTCTCAGAGACGCTGATCGGCTCTCCCAATTTCACGCCGTTGAGCTCTGCCAGTTGCTCTGCCTTTTCTCTGGCATCGCATACCGCTTTTCTTCTTGCATCCTCGTAATAAGGCTTTGGATCATCTATACTGAACCTGATTCCTTCGATTCTGGTGAGGTCTCCCCCGGCTTTCGCCGCGGCGTCGATGATCTCTCCTATTTTATCTACGTCTCTTATCTTCACCTTGACCATGTTCTTCACCCGATAGGCAACGATCTTTCTCTCCTCCCACACTGGATCGATAGAATAATCGCTCGTCTGAATGTCCTTTTCTAATATGCCCTTCTCTTCAAGCGTTGTCATCACATCATTCATCGCACCGGCCGCCACCGCTTGTGCCTTCGTCACCTCTTTATCTTGCGCCTCTATCCCCAAGCTAAGGATACATATATCTGGGACAACGGTCACCTCTCCCTCACCGGTGACCGAGATAGTCTTCTCCTGGTTCGAAGAGATTTTTGCTTGATTGCAGCTCATGCAGGCAACCGCCGTCGCGTTATAAGCACCCATTCCAATCAACGCTATTGCCAATATCACCGCCATAATCAAGACCTTTGGATATTTTTCCATTCTTTACACCCTTTATTTTAGATAGTATTTCTATGAATAAATCTTTCTTTATAGTTTTATAGTTGAGTTCCTAACATATTAAACTTTTAAAACTCTCATCCGTGAATTTCTCGATCCAACCTTTGGCGAATGATAGACTTTTGGAGATGATGAAGAGATTTGAAGTCGTCTGCAGAGAAGATTCATCGAAGAATCCTATGATGCAATTTTTCTAAGGTCACTTGTTCATCCATCGTCATCTTCTTCTCGATCGGGTACATCTCCGTTTTGACCATGAATGGAGATGAGCATAAAAGCATAAAAAGTTTAGTATTTGACTATAATAAAAAAAAAACGAAAATTATAAATGCTAAAAGATATATTATTTATCTGCTGNTTAAGCACANGGGGTGAAAAGAGATGGCAGGAGTAGTAGGAAAAGCTGCGTTCGTTATCGGTTTGGTTATAGCAGTGATAGCGGGCGTCTTTGGAGCGTCGACTGGATGGCTTCCATTGGCGCTGGTGATACTCGGTCTGATCGTGGGGTTTCTGAATATAACAGAGGAAGAGGTAAATAATTTCTTGATAGCGGCAATCGCATTGATCTTGGTCGGTACGATTGGAGGAGGACTNAGTACGATACCAACCATAGGGGAGTNTCTCGCGGCNATTGTTGCAAATATCGCAGTATTCGTTGTTCCTGCGGCATTGGTGGTATCACTAAAGGCGGTTTGGTCTTTGGCAAAAGACTGATCTGATTTTTATTTTTTATTTTTTTATTTTTTATATGGTTAAGATTTTACTTCTGTTTCTCTTGTGAAGATATTTGTGCAAAAACGTTAAAAGGGAATAAACTTTATCTCCCTTTGAATATTATGGTTAGTTGGATTGAGATGAGGCATATCGTTTATAGTGATCTGGATGGAACTTTACTTAACGAAGATTATTCGTATGAGGCGGCCAAACCCGCCATAAATTTTTTGCTCTCCTCAAAAACACCTCTAGTACTCTGCACGAGTAAAACTAGAGCAGAGATAGAGGTATATCGAGAAAAGCTTGGAGTAATTGATCCTTTTATATCGGAGAACGGCGGTGCGATATTCATTCCAAGAGATTATTTTACGTTTTGGTACGACCACGATAAGTCTGTCGAAGGATACAACGTAATTGAATTGGGAAAGGAATACGCAGATCTATGCAGAGAATTAAAGGATATAAGGAAAGAGACGGGCTATAAAATTGTTGGATTTTCTGATATGACGGCAGAAGAGATAGCAAAAGATTGTGGCCTTTCCTTGAGGGATGCCGAGCTATCAAAGAAGAGGGAGTATGACGAGGCATTTACTATTGAGGGGACAAAAGGGCAGACCGATGAGGTCTTTCGCTCGATCGAATCGAAGGGGCTTAACTATACGGTGGGTGGGAGATATTCTCACATCATGGGTAACAGCGATAAGGGAAAGGCGGTAGATATACTGACAGAGTTATATAAGAGAGAGAAGAGAGGGAGTGAGATAAAAACGGTCGGTTTGGGTGACAGTTTAAACGATCTACCGATGTTAAAAGCGGTTGATATACCTGTCTTGGTGAAGAAACCAGATGGTCTGCACGACCCAGAGATAAATCTTCCAAATCTCATAAGAATCGATGGAGTTGGTCCCGTGGGTTGGAACAAAGCCATAAATGAACTTTTTAAGGAGGGAAAAATCTATGATAAAGAGTAAGACGTTTATCAAGGCGTTTATAGTAGGCGCCATCGAGGTAAATAACAGAATGGGAGGGGAGGCACTATACGATTGGCTTTGGGCCATCGGCGAGCGGCTGGGCGAGCTGGAAGGGGGAGGAATAGAGGGCAGGCGGAGCGATGACTTGCATTACGACCCAATATGCCCCCTTAACACACAGATCGAAACGGCACATTATTTCGATATAATTCCAAAAGAGGGGGATTCGTACTTTATGTGTCCGATAGAGAGTGGGGCAGATAAACCTGCATGCGGCGACATCATGTGCGTTATGCACTATGCATATCGAAGAAAGAGGGGTGAACTAGCCGGGAAGAAGGTATTTCATTTGATGGCAAGATCCCATCTTACGGAAGACCCCATCTTCAATGAAGATGCCATTAAAGCTGCTGGAAAGACCAAAAAAGATATTGAAGAGCTGATGCAAGAATCTGCCTGTATCTTTGCATACCGGTGATGAGATGGATCGGGCTAAGGCCTCCAAACTTTACGAACGAAGCATCAGCCTCATAAAAGAGAACCAACATAAAAAGGGGGGTTTCTATGCGAGTCCCCCCGGCACAAGGTATCCGTACGTCTATACGAGAGATCACTCCGTAATCGTGCTGGGGGCAATATCCGCGGGATTGTTGGACGAGGCGAAGAAGGGGTTAAAATTCATTCTTGATGTACAAAAGCCGAGTGGAGAGTTCTCGCAACGATACGATGTAAATGGGAACGACACGAGTTATAAAGATCCACAGATCGACGGAAACGGGTCGGTATTATTCATTCTCGGTAAGTATTGTGAAGCAACAGACGATTACGGCCTCTGCACCGATCGATGGAACGTCATCGAGAAGGCGGTGGAGTACATATTGAGGCATAAGAACGATGAAGTGGATCTTATACACTCGATGAACAGCATCCACGAATATCCCGCCTATGAACAGGGGTTTGAGATATATGCTAACTCTGCGTGCTGCGCAGGGATATTTCAGGCGGTAAAGATCGGCGAATCCTTGGGAAAAGAAGTCTCCAGATGGAGAGAAGAGGCGGAAAAGATTAAGAAGGGGATATTGACGCGGCTTTGGTCTTCCCGGATAAGGTCTTTCATAAAAAATATACGGATTAAACACGGTGAGAGTAAACCCCTGGGATACGATCCGTTTTCATCGGTTATAATCGATGTGGATGCCGCAGAATATGCACCGGCCTATTTTGAGCTGGTAGAAGAGGATGATATAAAGGTGGTCTCCACGGTGAAACGGATAGATAATTTACTGTGGGATGAAGAACTGGATGGATTGAATAGATATCCCCAAGCGTGGGATAGAAACAATGGCGGATATGGTCCCTGGTCACACTTTACCCTTCAAGTAGCGCGGCATTTCATCAGAACGGGGGATGAAGATACTGCGGAGAGGTACCTTGGTTGGTGCGTTGGGATTGCACACGACTATATGCTGCCAGAACACATATCCACGATAGAGAGATTTGAACTCTGGTTGGAATCGTATAAGAATGCAAATATATTAAGGGACAAAAAAATTACTATGATAGAGAACATAAAGAGACATCCGAAGTGGAATGACGGTCTGGTATATGTCACTGCGCCGCTTTTATGGCCGCATGCCGAGTACATCAGGACGTACAAGGAATATGTGGAGAAGTTCCTTTGAGGAGAGACGATAAAAATGCAGACGATCGAGCCATACATCTCACTTGCCATTAATATACTGATCGTAATCGTAGCAACGTTAATCGTTGCAAAGATAGTTGATCGGTTGTTTTTGGGATATGTTAGAGCATTGAGCAAGCGGTTGAAGGTAGAGGAGACCACTTATGTAGTGGTCAGAAGGATTCTCGTCGTCCTCGTCTATCTGGTTGGTGTGATGCTCGTCGTCTATATGATTCCCCAATTGAGGGGGGTTACGGTATCCCTCCTCGCGGCAGGTGGGGTATTAGGTATCATCATAGGTTTCGCTGCACAGAGTACGATGTCAAACGTTATCTCTGGCGTCTCCATCGCGATATCTCAACCGTTCAGGGTTGGCGACAGGGTTACGATGGAGGGGGATTACGGGGTTGTGGAGGATATAACGCTTCGGCACACTGTGATAAAGACATGGGAGAATAAACGACTAATAATTCCAAATGCCAAAATTAGCGATGGGACAATCATCAATTGGACGATCGGTGATCTTCCGGTGCTCTGGCACGTCGATTTTTGGATCGCCTACGATGCAGAGATCGACCTCGCACGCTCGATCATACTGGAAGAGGTGAAGAAACATCCAAACGTGATGCACGATAGAAGTGTAAATGTTTCTTTAACGGAACTTGGAGATTTCGCTGTAAATATGAGACCAACCTTTTGGGTACCCGATAGAGGCGTCGCATTTGGCACAGGATGCGATATCAGGGAATCCGTGAAGAAACGATTTGATAAAGAAGGTGTAGAGATACCATTCCCATACAGGACGATCGTCTTCAAGAAGGATTTGGATGAGGGGAAAAATCTTTAATTTTAACTTTGCTTAACTATAGAATGGCTCATTCCCTTCAATAATATCTTCAATCGGTGTTAACTCATCTTCAGTTATCTTTACAAAGCAGAAATATGTAAAATAAGCGATGAGATGATCAAAAATCTAACGTTCGATGGGAAGGCAGAAACACTTTGCGCGACGCTTTATGGGGAATTTGAGAGCAAAAGGAAAGTTATCTTATCTCCCCCCCACCCTCTTCTTGGGGGATGCAGATGTGATCTGAGGGTCGTTGCGGTGGCAAGAGAACTCCATGAGAATGGAATTTCCGCGCTCTGCATCGATTATAGAAAGAATTATGGCGGTGGTCTTGGAGAGATAGAAGATTTGAGATCTGCGATAGACTTTTTTGAGCCTAATAAAAGGAAAAAACTCGGTTTATTTGGATACTCGTTCGGTTCTCTCGTCGCATCCAATATAGATGATGAAAGAGTGAAGGGGATCGTTTTGATCTCTGTTCTAAGCAAAATGGGTGAGATTGCGGTAAAGGTCGATACCACTTATAAAAAACTCTTCATCCACGGAAGAAGGGATTATATAGCCCCTTATGACGAATTTTTAGAAATTTATAATGACTCATTGGGAGAGAAATACTGCAAAGTCTATGACACCGACCATTTTTACGCAGGCTTCATGGAAGAGGTTAAAGGGGAGGTTTCAAAGTTCTTCTTAAAGGTATTTGAAGATTATTAGATGGATAGTCTACTCCTCACAAAGAACCCTTTATCACGGCAAGCCGCTCAAAAGAATAATTTTTCTTCACTAATGATCTCGATCTTAAATCCTTCATCTTCGGCAGACTTTATCGCCTCATCCATCCCGGAGAGGGAAGATACCACAAGTAAAAACCTCCCCCTCTTTGAGAGGTGTCTACCGACCCCATCCAAAAATTCATTTATGATCCTCCTTCCGTCATCTCCCCCATCCCATGAAATTTCCAACCATCTATCTTCTATCTCTCTCTCTCCCATCGGAAGATAAGGAGGGTTGAAGATTATCAGGTCAAATTTTCCCTTCAATCCACGAAAGAGATACGTTCTTATCACGTCGAGCCCCTTAGACCTCGCGTATCTAACGGCGTGGGGATTTATATCGGTCGTAACGACCTTCGATATTTTTAATCTTTCAGAGAGAGCCTTCGCTATAATGCCGCTCCCGGTTCCCAACTCCAATATAAGATCGTTCTCTTCTGCCTCGTTTAAAGCGGCGTTTAAGAGGAGAAATGTATCTTCTGCAGGTTCATAGACGTGGCTCTCAGATTTCTCATTCATCTGAATTGATGAACTTTTTATCTCTGGCATATCTCCAAAAGCTCTTCTTCTCCGCAAGAGATCTGTTCTCCGCTATCCATATCTTTCAACGTGTAAAAGTTTCCTTCCACCTCTCTCTTTCCGACGATGACCACTTTTTTCACTCCTTTAGAATTTGCATAGGACAATTGGGACTTTAGACTCCTCCCCATCACGTCCAATTCCACTTTAAACTTTTTTCTGAGTTTTCTCGCAACTTTTATACCCTCTCTTCTGCAATCATCCGTGGAGATCACCATTATCCTATTCTCTTCTTCTTTTTCTATCTTCAATACCTCCATGATCCGATCAAATCCGAATGCGAAGCCCCTCGATCTTTCTTCTCTTCCTCCAAAGAGCTCTATGAGATCATATTCTCCCCCACCACATATCTGCCTCTGGGCACCAAGCCCTTCCTCTGCATATATCTCAAATACGATTCCTGTATAGTAGTCTAAACCCCTCGCTATCGAAAGATCTATCTTTGGATATATCTCGTATGCATTCAGAAGACCTAATAACGTAGAAAGTTGTTTAATTTCATCTATATCGCCAAATATACGTTTGGCTTCCTCTATTGGATCTGAGGTGCTCACAAATCTCTGATTTCCACTAACATTCATCAAAAAAGATAAGTTTTCTGCGTCTATCCCTATCTCTGCCAGATACGTCTTAAGCCCCTCTTCATCTTTTTTATCCATCAACCTGAATATCTTACGCTCTTTCTCCTCATCCAGATCGTCTCTTTGAGAGCTAACTGCCTTCTTCAATAGAGAGACGTCACCTACATGCAGATCAAATTTTCCCAAGCCGATATTTCTCAAAATATCAACGGAGAGGGTGATCATCTCAAAATTTGCCAGATCTCTTCTTCCACCAATCAGTTCGATGCCGAACTGCCAAAATTCTCTAAAACGCCCTTTTTGTGGCCTTTCATACCTGAAACAGTCATCAAAATAGTAAAATCTGAGCGGTTTAGGCTCGTTCTGCAGTTCATTCACATAAAATCTGATGACGGGTGCCGTGAGTTCGGGACGCAACGCGAGTTTTCTTCCCCCCTTATCTTCAAATGAATAGATCTCATCTACAATATCCTCTCCGGATTTTAATGTGAAGAGATCTAAATGCTCAAAAGTCGGCGTCTTTATCTCCTCATAGCCCCATCTCTCGACGGACTCCCTCATCTTTCTCTCCACGAATCTTCTTCTCCTCATTTCCTCTGGAAGGAAGTCCCTCGTACCCCTCGGTCTCTCGATCATCTGTATTTGATCTCCCACCCCATCAGTTCATCTTTAAGAACGCTCATCACTTTTGATGGGTCTATGTTGATCGTCGGAAATAGTAGCACATCAACCTCTTTCTTTGAAGGATGAAAATTTAGGATGCAGAACACATCCGTGACCGTATCATCCCAAAGCTCGTATTCTATTTTCCCTGTTCCTATCCCTTCTTCAAAATGTGCTTCAATCCCAAATTCCTCGATCCGCTGTATCACGTTCTTTAATGCCTCTTTCA
>RXIL01000152.1 GCA_004212085.1 Candidatus Methanolliviera hydrocarbonicum | reverse complement strand
GGCACAGAGAGTTGCTGTTTTCTCTGTGTCCTCTGTGCTCTCTGTGGTTTTCCAAAACCCAATTCCCAGAAGATAATAAAAAGTCCCCCATCCCCTTCCAACCGAATCTTTTTAACCACCCGCCTTCAACCTAACCCACAATTCAATCAAAACCGGCATATATGAAACCAGATAACAACAAACTCGATGTGCAGAGGTTCTCACGATACTCAAACGCGTACCTGATCGATGGAACAGTCCTCATAGATGCAGGGATAGACCCCCGGGAGATCGCGGGATACGATCCCCAACTGATCATACTCACGCACTGTCACTTCGACCACACCTGCGCGGCACCAGAGATCGCCCGGATGACCGGTGCCAGAGTCGCAATTCACGAAGAGGATGCGAAACTGCTTGACGATGACTATGCGACCGGGTCGGTACTCTTTGGCAAGCGCGCGCCAGAGATAAATCCTGATATGCTGCTCTATGGCGGGGAGATCTTTGAATCGGATAATTTCATGCTGGAGGTGATCCATACGCCGGGTCACACGCCGGGCGGTATCTGTTTATACGAATCAGAGACCAGAAGTCTCTTTTCCGGAGATACCGTATTCCCGGACGGCGGGATCGGTAGATGCGATCTCGGGGGCGATCTCTCTGATCTTATCCGTTCGATAGAACTGCTCACAACGCTCAATCCGGAAGTGCTGTATCCAGGGCATCTCGATGTCACCGATGCGGACGTCCCCTCGCAGATCGGATTGTCGCTCGCCAACGCACGCGGATTAGCGGTGTAACGCATCCCCTTCTTTATATTATATGCACAAACTTTATAAGTGAAAAGAGCCGACTTATATTAAGGTGAATATTATGAAAGAACTGTCGATACAGGTAATGGGCGAGCATGAACATGAAATTGCAGAACTGCTGCAGGGTCTTGGACTGCCAAAGATCGTATCGAGAACCATCGCATGTCTCTCCAGCACAACAGAGATGACGTCCCGAGATCTCGAAGCCGCTGCCGCCATCAGACAGCCAGAGGTCAGCGCTGCCATGCGCGTGCTGCGTGCGAACAAGTGGATCTCAGAGCGGGAAGAGAAGAAGAAGACCGGCAAGGGCAGACCTGTCAAGGTGTATAAGCTCGGTGTTCCGCTCCACCAGATCGTGGAACTGCTCGAAAAGGATAAGTTGGCATCCAACGAAGAGACGATGGGCGACATTCAGCGATTACGAGAACTCGCGTAGCGGGACCGTAGGGTAGCTTGGTCCATCCTGCCAGGTCGGGGATCTGGCGACCGGCGTTCAAATCGCCGCGGTCCCATCCCACGGGGAGTGGCTGGGGTGTCAGATGTTACGAGTACTTGCGCCCCTCGCATCAGACCCGCTTGATCCACCGCGCTTATATCATTACTACTAACGGAACTGTCTGAAAAGTTAGTGATTTATCACCGCAGTCTGCGAAGCAGCGCAGAAGGCCGAACGCGGAGGGCGCAGAGTTTCGAGACCGTTTTCAACCCTCTGCGTGGCTCTGCACACTCTGCGGTAGAATCTAAGGGCATGGCTATTTTCGCAGCAAATCGACATTGTCACTACTAACCACTACAGCCGGACATGCACCCCGCCTTTGCGTAGATACTCCTTCACCTCGCCGACCGTGTACTCGCCGAAATGGAAGATGCTCGCAGCCAGTGCCGCAGACGCATTCGTATCCCGCAGGACCTCAAGAATGTGATCAGGATTCCCGCAGCCGCCTGATGCGATCACGGGGATGTTCACGCTGTCGCTGATCGCTCTTGTCAATTCGATGTCGAATCCGTCCTTTGTGCCGTCCCTATCCATGCTTGTGAGCATGATATCCCCGGCACCCCGCTCTTCTGCCTCTATCACCCACTGTATCGCATCAACGCCAGTAAATTCCCTTCCGCCGTAGAATGAGCACTCAAACCAGCATTCGCCGTCCGGCGTGTCGACCATCTCCTTGCCGGGTTCGCGCACGTATCTCCGCTTGGCATCGATCGCTACAACGCAGGCTTGCGTCCCGAAGTACTCTGCGATCTCACCGATCAGGTCAGGGTTTTTGAGTGCTGCGGTGTTGATCGAGACCTTGTCTGCCCCTGAATTAAACGCGGTTCTGGCATCCGGGAGACTCCCGATGCCGCCGCCGACCGTAAGCGGCATAAACACGTTCTCAGACGTCTTCTCAATCACCTTTGCCATCGTCTCCCTTCTCTCGTGCGATGCTGTGATGTCAAGGAAGATCAGTTCATCCGCGCCCTGCCTGTCATACTCTTCGGCAAGTTCCCACGGGACGCCTGCGTACCTGATCTGCTTGAACTGGACTCCTTTCACAACCCTGCCGTGCGGAACCCCGAGATCGCAGTCGAGGCACGGAATGATTCTTTTTGCTAACATCTGGTCATCTCCACGAAGTTTTCACAGGATTGTTTATAGTATCGTACCATCTAAAAAACATTGGTATCGCTCCCGTGTTTCTGTGACACAAATGCCACCGCGGTCCCGAATATCTGAAAGAAATCGTCATAGTCGCTTTGGGAGATTATCCCCCTGTCAAGAGCGATGCATAGTATATCTCCTGTTCCGATCACGCTAAAATTAAACAAGGAGGGCATATTGAGAATGAACCTGATAACCGCCCTATCGTCAGCAATCAGGAATTCTGCACCAAGTTCCATTGCCAGTGATATTGCTCCGATCTCCCCTGCATGTATGCCGACCAACGTTTCACCAATGCTGGAATGCCGACTTAAATTTTGGATTAGCGCCAGTTCGGGATCAACGCTTGCAGATTTTACGATTATCCAATCCTTGCACGCTGTATCTATCCTTTGGGCGTCGGAATAACCTTTTGAAAGTCCGGATTCAACCGCCTCACTATACACTTCTGTTGGGATATAAATATTTCCAAATAAATCCTTTAAAATAGTTAATTTATCCGCCTTTGAGAGATATATCAGAGGGGTTGTATTACTGACCACGATCAATGTTCCATTCTCCCGATCTGGATCCGAGCCCCACGCTCGACCAGTACATCAATCAGCTCCCACGACGATATTCCCAGAATCTCTGCGGCTTTCCAGAGCGATATCTTTCCATCCGAGTACAACCCGATAACCTTTTTTTCAATCCATTCGTGCAATAACGAAGTTATCGTTGTCGTTATTTCAGTTTTCTCAATCTTTGCAATCTCTGCAAGCGGGTAAATCTCACTCTCCTCTATCTTCAGTAGCATTTCCATCTTCGTTCACCTCTCAAATAGCAGTATATAGCCATATCGCAACCAAATATAAGTCCTGACTGATCATAAACGTATGTTCACACCTACGAATTCTTAGCGGTGGGAAAACCAGAATTTATTTAACCATCTCCACGAAGTTTTCAAGGAGCCGAAGCCCTTTCTTGCTCGATTTCTCAGGATGGAACTGGACCGCATGGACATTCTCCTTCGAGACAACGCACGCCAGATCCACGCCGTAATCGGTCGTTGCAACGATTATCCCGGAGTCCTCTGGAACACAGTAATACGAATGCACGAAATAGAAGAAATCGCCGTCATCGATCCCTGCAAGGAGGTCGGTGTCGCGGCGTATCGTAAGTTCGTTCCACCCCATCTGCGGGATTTTGACTCCCTCGGGCAGGCGGACGACGTCCCCTTTAATAAGGCCGAATCCCGCACCATCACTCTCCTCGCTCCTATCGAAGAGAACCTGCATCCCGATACAGATTCCAAGCAGGGGCGTTCCAGAGTCTACCGAATCGAATAATCTGTCCGCAAACGGCGTTAAGTTGTGCATCGCATCGCCAAACGATCCGACACCCGGAATGACAATACCATCGGCGTCTGAGAGGTCTCTGCTATCCGATACGATGACCGCATCTCCGCCCACCTTCGTAAGGGCGTTGTGGATGCTTCGTAAGTTTCCCATCCCATAGTCGATTATCGCGATCATGGTTAACTGGTGTTCTTGTAATGGTTATCAATTGATCGACTCTGTTGATCCGCGCAAGGATGGGTTAATTAAAGCCGCCTGTGAGATTCTTAAAGAAGTGATACCTGCCATGAAACAACTGACCCATGCCGCCTCTGGGATACTGCTCGCATCGCTTGCACTGCACTACACATCGCATAACGCGCTCTGCATCCTCTGCTGGACCGTAACGTGGTCGATCATAAGTGACTTCGATGTCCACGTCCCAACCCTTGAGCACCGTGAGGTTACGCATACACTCGCGTTCGCGCTCTTTTCGGGCGCGCTCGTGCTCGCGCTTGGGAAATCCCCATCCACGCTGTTTTACGCTTCACTTGCCTCGCTCGCTGTGATCTTGCACCTGGTGCTCGATTCGCTGACCCCAAACGGTGTGCCGCTCTGGATGCCATTTAGTAGAAAGCGGGTGAGATTCCCGGTAATCGGCGGGAAGATAAGGTCTGATAACCGGATTTTCAATCTGATCATCCAGGCAATCGCAATCGGAGCGGCGATAATGATTATTATCCCGTGATGACACTGTTGCTTTTTTAAGTGGAATCGCCATGCCTTAGATTCTACCGCAGAGCACGCAGAGCCACGCAGAGGATTGAAACGGTCTCGAAACTCCGCGCTCTCCGCGCCCTCTGCGGTGATAAATCACTTGATTTTCAGAGAGTGCCTCCCGTGATCATGCCAGAGGTCTTGTTTTGCAGATATCCGACTCGATGTCCTTGATCTCATAGACGAACCGATCCGCAATCTCCTTTCCAATCTCCTTCCACGAGTCCGGATCGATCCCGAGTTCGGATAGCCCGACCGCATTCGCTTCCGCGGGCGTTCCCCTGCCGGTCAGGTTGATGCCACAGTGGATCTTCTCTGACGAGATTCCTGCTGTTGCGATGCTCACGGTTAGTTTCCCACCGTCCACAAAGAGATCGTCCCCGCTCCTCTCTGCAGTGACGCCGAGGTTTCTCAAGACATCCTGGACGCAAACGATCAGGATCCGCTGGAGATAGTATGCGTGCCGCATGTTTGCAGGCGAGTCGAACCGCTCAACGATGAGATGGATCAGAGAGTCCCCTCTTATCGCTTTTCCATCCTTCTCATCCTCGATGTCTTTGATATGCACCACATCCATCGCGCCACGGAATACGATGACCGAATCGCCGCGCACGTCCAGATGTTCGTAAGCCCACAGCGGATCGATCTGCGAGCCGTCATACATCATCTGGCGGCCTATAACAACGGATTTCATCGAACTCATAGGGCACATAGGGCACATACAACACACATCATCCGGTAAGATTAATATGGCTTGGGTTCATTTTAATAAGAGGAGTGGCGTATATGTGTATACGATAATCAATCAGGAATTTGGTGGAAACGAGATAGGAGGCGTATCATAATGGGATTTGCATCAGAGATGTACGTTAAAATTTTGGATAGCTGGGATGAGTTTAATGAGTGGTGCGGCGGCGGTTCCAGGGGATTGCTTGTTGTGGCTGCGCTGGCACTACTTATCCTTGCTCTGCTGGCGGTAGTATTCGTTCCGGGATTGATGCCAACCGACGACGGGGAGGGTGTTGTTGCAGAGGAAACGCCCACCAAACAGGTCCCTGAGACAAAACCTACTGCCGCGCCAACCGTTGCGCCCACGGCCATACCGACGCCCACCACAGAACCGACTCCGATAGGGACCCCGGTGACTCCGGCGCATCTACCAGAGATACACACAGTCGTAATCAACCCGTATGTCACGCCGAGCTTCAACTTCAATCCGGTCAACTGCACGATTGCGCGAAACGACAGCGTCGTCTGGATCAATGAAGATACATCTAAACAGGGGAAGTATATCCTGACGAGCGACGATGGTCTGTGGCAGCCTGTTGAGATTCCGTTTGGCTCCGAGTTCACTTACACATTCAATTCAACCGGAACGTATCATTATGGGTGCGAGTATTTTCATAGTATGCAAGGAACAATAATAGTCAAATAATACCGCTGAGAATATGGAACTGCAAGGTGGCGAAGTGGGGTCAGCCGTCCGGACAGAGGAGGCAGACAAAGAAGTGGGGGGGCTCAAACTCCCGTCGATGAGTGACCCTCCGGTTTTGACAGAGCAACCGCTGGAGCCAGAGTTGCTCGAACTGATGGAAGAGGGAGATGCAGAGCCCGGGGAAGGGGACGCCGGGCATAAGATGAAGATCCTTTCTGCGATCGATGAGACTTCATGCGGGGCAGAGTATGGGAAATCCGGCGCGCTCGACGAATTTGCAAAACGGTTCCATCACTGGTTACGTCTGTTCATGATGGTTCCGTTCGTGGTGCTCGGTGATCGCATCAGGGCGCAGGCAGCACAGTACCAGAGTCTACGCGTCAAACTGCAGCAAGCCCGCATCCCGGTATCGTATGAGCTGTATGTCTCGAGCTCGCTCTTCTACTCCATGGTTGCAGGGATCATCGGAGCGATTCTCGGAATGATCATCTCTTTTGTTGTGATCGAGGTCATCGGACTTCCTGACAAGATCACAAAACTGACATTCAGCGAATCGACGGCATGGCTGATCGATTACAAGTGGATATTNCTCACCCTGTTCATTATAGTCTTCTTAAGCATCGTGCTCGGAGGGATTGTATATGTCATCTTCCTGCTCTACCCGGCATTTAAAGCAGGCGAGCGCAAGGGCGATATCGACCGGAATCTCCCGTATGCGGTCACGTTCATGTATGCGCTCTCCAATGGCGGCATGAACATCGTCGAGATATTCAGGTCGCTTGCAGAATGCAAAGACACGTACGGCGAGGTTGCAAATGAAGTGGACACGATTGTGCGGGATATGGAGTATTTCGGGCACGATCTCAGGACCGCTCTTCGGAACACCTCCGAATTGACACCGTCTGCCAAGTTTCAGGACCTGACGCACAACCTGCTCTCGGTCATCGATAGTGGTGGCGACATCCCCAAATACTTCAAGGATAAGTCTGACCAGTATCTGAAGGAGGCGATCATCGACCAGAAGGGCTATCTCGAGACGCTTGGGCTTATAGCGGAGTCTTACGTGACCGCTTTCGTGGCAGGTCCTCTCTTTATCATCATCATGGGCGTGATGATGGTGCTGATGGGATCCGGAAACGATATGATGCTCTATGCGATCATCTATGCGGTGATCCCAATAGGTTCTGTCATGTTCGTGGTCATGATCAACATGCTCTCGCCAGCGGCAGGTGGCATTCCGGCACTCTTAAGAACGCGGGCGAAACTCGATCACGAGGTCGTGATGCCGCCTGAGCTGGTACACCTGAAGGTCGATAAGAACGCTCCCGCGGATCCCAAGATCGAACGGCTGCTCGGGTTGAAGAAGATGTGGACGCGATTTATAAACTCCAAAAAGACGCTTGCAGTAAGGCAGTCGCTTAAGGATCCGCTAAAGTCTGTGAAGTTGCATCCAGCCAACATACTGCTCGTAAGCGCGCCTGCCGCACTGATAGTATTCGCAGTCGCGTATGTGACGCATCGGCACGAACTAATGAGTTTCGACCTCACAGTCAACTTCCTGGACGATTATCTCGTGTACGTTGCGTACATAGCACTCGTTCCGCTTGCATTCTTCCACGAGAGGAAGATGGCGCGTGAGAGAAAACTCCAGAAGCAGATCCCGGACTTCTTAGGGCGGATGGCGAGCACAAACGAGACCGGCATGACGATAAGGGACTCGATCAAACTGATGGCGAAATCCGACACCGGCGCGATCAGCAAGCAGATCAAACTGGTCTGGAAGGATATCGACTGGGGGCTGGATGTCAATGACGCGCTGACCCGGTTTGCGAACCGCATCAGGACGCACGTAGTCGCAAGGTCGATCACGCTGATCACCAAAGCGAACGAATCGAGCGGTGATGTCGGCGAGGTGCTCAGTGTTGCTGCGCGGGACGCAGAGACCGAGCAGACCCTGAAACGGGAACGGGGGATGAACATGATGATATATATTGTGATCATATATATCTCATTCCTTGTTTTTGTCGGGGTCATCTATGTGATCACGGATTCATTTCTCTCCCAGATGGCGGAGGCAGGCGAAGAGATGGCGGCTTCCGGTGCGGCAGGCGGCGGCGGCTTCCTTGGTGCTTTCGACCTTAATGCATACAAACGGATGTTCTTCCATGCATCACTGATCCAGGGTTTCTGCTCCGGACTGATAGCAGGTGTGATGGGCGAGGGCAGCGTGATGTCAGGACTCAAACACTCCATGATCATGATGACGGTCGCGCTTCTGATCTTCAAGTTGATGGTGGGCGGGGTGTGACCATTCACAGTCAGCAAAGACGCTGATGACTGAGAAGGGTCTGCGCACAACTTGAACCGGATGTGCCCCACCACATCGTCTCGGCGTTCAATCTCGTGAGCAGACGCACTGACCATATACTCACGCATCGGACCGCACATACACGAGGATCATGACGAAATTCCCACTGGAAAAAGAAGATATACGGGGCAAGAAAGAAGTTAAAAGAGTCGTATTCAAGATAGATGACCGAAAATGAAGATATTTGTCATTTCAGAAGATCTTCAGGAATGCGGATTTCAACTCATCATAACTCAGTTTACCGAGATCATCGACCACGATATCTGCGCCAGCCTCAACAAGGGCAGATCTCTCTCCGATTCTCCGTATCCCAATGCCAAACATCCTGTTCTTCTTGCACGCCTCTATGCCAGATGGTGCATCCTCGAACACGATATAATGTCTGATCTTGCCACCTGATAACTCATGCAGCCTCTGTGCCGCAAATGCAAATATCTCTGACTTGTCCTTACCAGTCAGTCCTGAAGCATCCACATCGAAGAGGGAATATAACGAATTCTTTTCCTCTATGAAATCATACCGTCTCCGGACAACCTTAAATATCCAATCGCTGGTTATCTGCATGAGCAGACTTTTCGCGTTCTTCGATGCAGATGCCACTGCCTGCATCACCCCCCTCGTCCTTGCTTCAATAACCATCGCAATCGATGTTCCAAAGACGTTGAATCTGCCCTCACGAACCAGTTCCCTGAACAGTTCATTCTTCTGGGTGCAGTACTGTTCCAGCACCTTCTCTTTCTCCGCGTCCGGTCCTGCGCCGAGATGTTCGTATACCCCGAACCGCATCAGGATCTCATTGCCACCCTCGTATCTGGGTCTGCCAGATACGTAATCACGATAAAACCTTGAATCGAGTCTCCCCTCACCAACGCCCCACTTCTCTGCGGTGAGCCGCCATGCCAGTTCATGCGGGCTGTCAACGATGACACCATCGACATCCCAGATGAAACCAACCTCTCTCTCAAAGTCAATTACCATACCGTATCATCTTCGTGCTGTTGCTGGACACCTCATAGAGTCTACCACAAGCTTCTACTGGCAGTGTAACATCTCTATCTGATCTGAATGATATATCCATCGTACTCCGGGATATATCAAAATTTAGTTTGAACCCGTGCCAGTACAGATTAAACCCAAGTCGCTCCCAGTGTTCTGGTAATCGCGGATTTATGGCAAGTATTTCACCTTTCATACGCACGCCAGCAAATCCAAAGACCACTGCCTGCCAGACACCTCCCAGCGACGCTGCATGGATACCGTTTCGTGTATTGCCATAGTTGTCCAGAAGATCGCCATACAGAGCACATTTGAAGTACCTGTATGCTCTGTCCAGATTCCCAACATCTGTGCAGACGATTGCGGATATGCATGGACTTAATGAAGACTCGTGAGTGGTTCTGCGCTCATAATAGTCTAAATTCATCTTTTTCACATCGGGTAAAAAATCTTCATGAAATAGGTGCAGCAGCATTACCACATCTGCCTGTTTCACGAGTTGCGTCTCACACACACGCTCAGGTGGCAGTGGCACCTCTTCCGGAAAGATCGGCATCCCATGATCGTTCCATTTATCGATGGTTACATCCATCTTCCTGAAGTATCCAGCAAATTCCTCGATCATACCGTCTTCATGAACCGTGAATGCGATCTTATCTGCAATCCTCTGCCATGCATCGATCTCTGATGGTTTTAGATTGATTTTCTCACACAGGGTTTTGCGCATCTCGGGATACTCTCCAAGAAATTCGGTGTAGAGCAAGGCAGCGCACCGCAGATTCCATCTGGCTAAGTAATTGGTATATGCGTTATTTGAAACGCACTCCTGATACTCATTCGGACCGATCACATCTTTGATATCATACCTGCCAGTCCTATCATTGTACACCACCCTGCCTGCCCAGAACCGCGCCGTCTCAAGGATGATCTCGGCTCCGTATCTCAGCATGAACTCATCATCAGCGGTCGCCCTGTGATACTGGTACACTGCATAAGCGACATCGCCATCGATGTGATGCTCGCGCTCCATCGTGTGCACATCGATGATCGCACCCACCCGGTTCACCCACGTTCCCGGCGTAACCTCCTCTCCTGTATCAGCCGACTCCCATGGAAAGAGTGCGCCTGGGAAATGCTCTGTTCTTGCATTTCTTCGTGCTTCATCCAGCCTGTGATACCGGTACATCAGCAGATTTCTTGCGATATCAGGATTTGTGAAGACGAAAAACGGAAGTACAAAGAGTTCGGCATCCCAAAAGAAATGTCCGTTGTACCAGCTGCTTGTCAGCGCCTTGGGCGCTATACTTACCTGATCATCATGCTCACTGCCAGCGATCAACAGATGGTACAGGTTGAACCGAAGCGCTTTGTTGATATCATCGCCATCAACCACAATATCTGCCACCGACCATTTTTCATGCCAGGAATCGATGTGTGCTGTAAGCAGCCCATNAAAACCAGTGTTGCNGCTCTGCGTAAGTGTTTTTTCGGTCACATCCCTGATATCTTCGGGTGGAACTTCACGGGATGTGTACAATGAGATGATCTTTTCGAAGGAGTAAACCACTCCTTTCTCGGCTTTGAAACGTATATTTTCAGTGAATTTATCATTTACGAATTCGGATGTACGGACAATACCATCGACGATCTCATCATCGCCGCGTATGAAAAGGTCAGTGGCATAAGCGACCATGTACTCCGAATCATTCGTCTTTACAGATAAATAATGAATGTCATCTGTTTGATCCGTTTCTAAAGCCATGTAGTGTTTGACCGCGGTACCCATCTCCTGCCTTACATTCAGAACCGATGCATCGATGCTGTTTTTTATGAGAATATCCACATCTGATTCCATTGCGGTGAAATAGACCCGCATCAGAGCGATGTGCTCATCAGCAGCACTGAAGGAGCGCAGCGATCGATATTCATACTGCCCGTACTTCTGAGATCGATATCCAGTTCTACGAACGAGCAGTCCTTTTTTCATATCAAGGATGCGCTCGTGCCAGGTCACATCCATCTGATTTATCGCAACCTTTTCGCCATCTGTATATATCTGAAAATCGATCGGACTTGGTAAATTTACTATTTCAGTGGTCTCTGCAGTCGATTTGTCAAAAATTCCAGCGATGTACGTTCCCGGACTGCTGCCGTCCGGGATCTCTTCCAGAACACCACGGCTGCCGAGATATCCGTTTCCAAGTGAGAAAACAGATTCGCAAACTGCCTGTTGATCCGGATTCCAGCCGCGTTCCCTGATCAACCATTCATCACCAGATAGATACCTTGAAAAGTTGTTCGGCTTGCGCATTTTTAATCTTTGTTCTTCTGCGAATCCGCCATAAATGTTTTCATAACCAGGGTCTGTGAAAGTTTATTATCCTTTGAGTTCAAGCGATGTGGTGCTGATGTTTTGGCAAGCATCAGAAATAAGCCCCCTTATCAATGTGGATTCAGGCGTCGTTGTTCCGGTGATCGCAGATTGCTTCGTTGGCAGTCAGGAATATGTCGAAGAGGTAAAATCTCTGTGCGATGGCTATCAGGTACGATATTATGGAACCGTGTCGTATGAGGATAAGATAAAGTTTCTTCAGAACGCAAAGGCAGTAATCTCGCTTCCTATATATCCGTTCATGGAGATATTTGGTCTGCATGTTGCGGAGGCGATGTGCTGCGGAACGCCTGTGATTGCACTGCGGAGCGGGGGCGTGACCGATCAGATCAAGGATGGTGTGACAGGTTTTCTCTGCGATGCTCTCGATGAGATATGCGAGATCATCGTTACTGCTAAGGTGAGCGAGATCGACCCTTATGAATGCAGAAGACGCGTCGAAGAGCATTTTTCAAAGGTAGTTATGGCAGAAAACTATCTGGAATACTTTAAAAAGGTTCTTAAGAGCTGACACCCGGGCATCTACAGGAATGGAAATTTTTAGATCATAGACTTGTATATATTCCATATACCAACTGATATAAAATTGACTGCGATAGCTCCTAATAACAATCCCATAACACGTGATATCACCAATGAGCCAGTAACTCCCAATATTCTATTGATTTTATTCGCAAATCTGAAGATGAGATAAGATAGAGCGAAGGTCAACAATATGGCTAATATCACTATTGTTTTCAATCCTATTGTTTCTCCTGTCCTTATAACCAATATTACAGTTGTAATCGCACCTGGTCCGGTTAATAGGGGTATAGCAATTGGAAAAATCGAGACGTCTTCTCTCTTGGCAGCATCCCGTATTTCTTCTGCGGTCACGCTCTCGCGCGAGACTTTTGCATGCATCATGTCCAGTGCAACTGTGAAGAGCAGTATGCCTCCTGCAACCCTCAAGCAGTCCACCGTAATGCCAAAAAATCTCAATATCAACTCTCCGGATACGGCAAAGACGATTGCCAGAAGACATGCTACCGTAACCGAGCGTTTTACGGTCGCCTTTCTTTCATCCGCAGTCATTCCAGAGGTCAGCGAGATGAAGGTGATCAGCCCGGCAACCGGATTTACGATAACAAATATCGATGCGAACGCATAGATGAAGAAGGTTATCGCTTCCATAGTCCTATATCATGCAGTTGCGGTATATAACATAGATCGCTTTATAGCCATCCTCTCTTCCTGACATAAATTGCCATTCCAACCCCTATGATCAGCATAACCAGAAGAGCTATAGGGTAACCAGATCGCCATTCGAGTTCCGGCATATATCGAAAGTTCATTCCGTAAACACCTGCTATAAAAGTTAGCGGAATAAATATTGTAGCAATGATCGTCAACACCTTCATAATTTCGTTCATCTTATTGCTGACACTCGAGATGTAAAGGTCAAGCAGTCCGGAGAGCAGGTCGCGAAACGTCTCTATCGTATCGATTACATGGATTGTATGATCGTAAACGTCCCTCAGATATATTCCGGTTGACTCCCTGATCAAGACCGATTCTCCTCGTTCCATGCGGCTTATCACCTCACGCAGAGGCCAGACCGACTTCCTGAAAAGTAACATCTCTCCTTTTAAACTGTGGATAGTCTGCATGGTTTCCGGTCTTGGCTCACCAAGGAGGTCTTCTTCCAGATCTTCTATCCTATCTCCAATTCTCTCAAGGATCAGAAAATAGCCATCGACAATCACGTCTATCAAAGCATAAGTAAGATAATCAGGACCCNTCTTTCTAATACGTCCTTTTCCGTTCCNGATTCTTTCGCGTACCGGATTGAAGACATCCCCCTCATCCTCCTCAAACGAGATGATGAAATTCGAGCCAAGAATCAAAGCGACCTGCTCCGCCTTTACCACATTCTCGTCTTCCTCAAAACAGAGCATCTTCAATATGAGAAAGATGTAATCATCAAAATCCTCCATCTTGGGACGTTGTTCCGTATTTGCGATGTCTTCCAGGACAAGAGGGTGGATGTTGAAGTGCTTTCCGATCTTCTCTATGATCTCCAGCTGATGAAGACCCTCTATGTTTATCCATGTGACGGTTGGTGTATCCTTAAATGAAAAGCACTCCTCGATCGTCTCTACTTCCTTCTCCTGAAATTGTGTTTCATCATAGTCGATGATTGTGATTCGTACCTTCTCGGCTTTTCTCTCACCGATATGAACGAGAGTCCCTGGAGGGAGGCCTCCTTTCTCTGACCTCTTTCTAATGAGTCTTGGAAGCATCGATCACCCGCTCAGGTTTTCCCTTTATTATTACATCGTGTTCATCGTATATACTTCCCACTATCACCTCCAGAATATCTTCCAAACAAACCACGCCCCTTGTTCTTCCAGCTCCGTCCACCACAATGGCGATGTGGAATTTACCCCTCTGAAATTCCTCAAGAAGGTCGTCCACCCTCTTTGCCTCGGTCACAAAATGGGGGGTTTTCATCAATTCTTTCAGCGAAACGCCGCCTTCGCCCACTTTTGCCAATATATCCTTGGCATATAAGATGCCCACGACATTATCCTTCGTCCCTTCAAAGATAGGGATTCTTGAGTGTCCACTACTTTTTACCAATTCCACGGCTGAATCCATGGTTTGATCAACTCTCATACAAATTATCTCCCCCTTTGGCGACATCACATCCTTCACCACGATTTCGTCAAGTTTCAGAACACCAATCATCATCTTTTTTTCATCCTCTTCGATCGCACCTTCCTCCCTCCCTATGTCCAGCATCGTTTCCACCTCCTCTTCTGTCATTAATCTTTTCCGGTGGAGCTTTATGCCTAAAATCCTCGTAGAAATACCTGTAATCATAGAAAAAAACTTTGTAATCGGTTGGAAAATAGAAGCCATGATCTGCAGGGGCCTGGAGATCAGGATAGAGATCTTTTCTGCCCGGTGGACGGCGATCGTCTTTGGTATGATCTCAGCGAACGTGATGATTAAAATGGTCATCACTACGATTGCAATGACCACGCCGTGGGTGGGACCAAAGAGATCTATCGAGATAGACGTTGCTACTGCCGACGCAGCGATATTCACCACATTATTCAGGATGAGTACAGATGTGAGCACGGATTCAGGGTCGCGGACCAGCTTATCGATCTCCTCTGCTCCTTTCACACCCCGTTTCAACAAAATCCTCGCTTTTATCTTGCCTATTACGATCAGAGCAGTTTCAGAGGCGGAGAATAGCCCGGACAGGAGTAATAGCAGAGATAGGAGTAAAAGTTTTTCAATGAGAAACGCCATCTTTTTTCCTCTTTTGACTATAGTTTATGGAGCCTCTTATAAACTGTTGCCAGAAGAGCCAGATTCAGCACCCCCGACCTCCCGCTTCCGGAGTTCATCGGCAAACCAGACGACACGCTGCGGGAATGCGATCTCGATTCCATTCTCCTCGAGAGTCTTCTTTATCCCCCAGAGCAGCTCCATCTTGAGATTATACCACTCGGTAGCCGGTGCCCAGATCCTTATATGGAGATTAACCGAGTTATCTCCGAGATTATCGACAAAGACCTGGGGTGATGGCTTTTTCAGGGCGAAGGGCTGCGCATCGATTAAGTCTTCGATGATCTCGATAGCCAGATCAGCATCATCGCTGTACCTTATCCCAACGACATACTCAAACCTCCTTGCGATGTTGGCGACATAATTGGTTATGATGCCGGTAAATACCTTCTCATTTGGGATTCTCACGTACAATCCATTATACGTCCTGACTATTGTCGAGACGATGTGGATATCCTCTACAAAACCTGAAATATCATCGACGCGCAGCTGATCCCCGATCTTGATCGGTCTCTCAAACATAAGGAAGAGCCCGGATATGAGATTGCCAACTATGCTCTGGCTTGCAAAACCGATCACTATGCCGACGACACCCCCGGCAACGAGCAGATTCGATGGATGTATTCCAAGCGCGGGGAGCGCCAGAAGTACAGCAATGATGATAATCGTGTAGTACACGACCTTGGTTATGATCTCCAGATGGTCCCGGTCCATCCTGTTCTTAAGCGACCTCTTTATGTTAAGCGCCACTACTTTGGCTAGCAGGGTTGCAATTATAAGGCCTACTGCGATCCAGAGGAGATCAAGAATGGTGACGTCACCGTAGATAATTGTGTCGAGAATCATATACCTTCATCCATCAGAAACTTTGTTGCGACCACGGGAATCTTTCTTAACCGCGAGGTGTAGAGTTCCAAAGATCTCTTCATCCCCTTCTTGAGAGGAGATTTGATAAAATCTATCTCTGCGACCTCCTTGCTCACAATCCTCATATTCGCCCTCATAGCGACCATATCGTCACTGTAGTAAATCTTCATCCCGTAAGCGGCAAAGACCGCCTTTGTCACTTCAACCCATCTTGCGGTCGTGTTTGTTATGTTAAGCTCCATGACTCCTTCATAAACCGGATTAGTATCCGGTATCGTGGAATAAACATCACTCTTCCAGTACTTGCAGATAACCCCGCTTATAACGTCGCCGTACAGGGTAAACTTCTGTTTATTCAGTGTGAGAACGTCAAGGATCTGAAAATCCTTCTTCCCATGTACGAAGACACCGATCTCCACCGGGAATTTTACAAAGACCGTTCTTCTTGCGCTTGGTTCGATAAAAACCGACCTTTCAAACTCGATGAGGAAGTGTGGGGTCAGCTCCTTTGGCTTATTCACAGGCTCAACAGGATTGATAAGGATTTTGCTGTTGCTTGATAAGAGAATATTCTCTACTTCCTCATCCATACACGCTCTTTTGTAAAGGAGACCTCCTGTCACTCTATCAACCGAGAGGGAGATTCTTTCCCTATCAATTCTCAAAGGAACGTCATGCAAGCCGAAGATGTCAGATACTCCCATCGTATAGAACCTTTAACGGAACAGAGTATAAGAGTAACTGTCACATCTTTGAACATGCTCGGGTACCCTGTGGTAGGAACCACAAGATTACACAGATTTCCACAAGATTTCTGTGTTAATCTTGTGTAATCTCGTGGTTTTATATGTAGA
>RXIL01000083.1 GCA_004212085.1 Candidatus Methanolliviera hydrocarbonicum | reverse complement strand
TTGTATAACTCATTTGAAGCAAAATCAAAGAGTGTTTCACGCATAGAGAGATATGCTTCTATGAGTATTTATAACTATTCAAAGGGTTTTGCAAAGTTCTCGATATTACTTAAAGAGATCTTCTAAGGTATTCCCCGTATTTAACCAGATAGGATAGCACTTCAACGGCTCTTTCCGGCGTATCATACGTTGATAATCCCTTTTTTCTGATCACTTTCACCACCTCTTTCCCATATACCACCGAGGGGAGAAATGGTTTTTTATGCTCTTTCATCCGCTCGATCAATCTTCCTATCTCTTCTAACTCCGCCGCGGAATTTGAGTAGCCGATGCCGCCGGCCGTTGTTATTCCATCTATCTCATCTGCTCTAAACAAAGCCTCGATGATCTGATATATTTTGAGTCCCACTGCCTCTCCTACCATGTCAACAGGATTCGCGTGTGGCCATCTCGAAGGTAAAATGTCATTTATCTCTTCAATCGTTCGGGGCGATAACGGAGGCAGTGAAAGACGCAGTTTCTCGCAGGCGTCCGCGATGACGACGCCAAACCCACCCCCGCTCGTCAACACCCCGACATTCTTCCCCCTCGGGATCGGCTGAGACGTAAATGCGGCCGCGACATCGAGGAGATCCTCGATCTTTTCTACCCTCAAGACCCCTGCCTGCTTGAATGCCGCATCATATACCGAATCGGATCCAGCCAAAGAACCCGTATGCGATTTTGCCGCCTTAGAACCTGATCCAGTCCTTCCAACCTTCAAAACGATGATGGGTTTTTTCTTCGCGACCTCTTTGGCAACTCCGATGAAACGGTGCCCCTCTTTCTCCTTTAGTCCCTCTACGTATGCGGTGATCACCTTCGTATTTGGATCTTCTCCTAAATATTCGAGGTAATCCACAAAATTCAAGTCGGCCTCATTTCCGCCACTGGTGAACTTACTAAACCCGAGACCTTCCCTTCGTCCACGATTTATGATATATCCGCCGAGATTTCCGCTCTGAGAGACAAAACCGACATAGCCCTTCCGTGGAAGGGGCCAAGGAGTGAGATTTAGATTTGAATGAGTGTTGGATATACCCGTACAGTTTGGACCCACGAATCGGATCCCATTTGCCTTTGCAATCCCAATAGTTTCTTTCTCAAGTCCCTCGCCATCTTCACCGATCTCTTTAAACCCTGCCGTTATTATTACCACTGTTTTTATGTTCTTCTCCGCACAATCTTCCATCACTTCCGGAACGCCGGGAGAGGGGGTTACGATTATAGCCGTATCAACAGGATCGGAAACATCTCTGATATTCTTATAGGTATCAAGCCCGAAGACCTTCTTTCCACTCTTATTTACCAGAAACTTCTTCTGAATCGTCGAATCCAAGACATTCTTCGTGATATTGAATCCAAACCACTTCTTCACGTTCTCGGTCGCACCGATAACGGCAACCGATTTTGGATTGAACAAGGTATCAAGATTCGATTTATACGTTTTTATACTCTCCAATGTTGGAAGAGGAAAAAATATTCAAAGAGCCGAAACGCTCTTTATCAGTGTCTTCTTCGATATCGCTGGTCCATAGAGTTTCATCGCTTTGCCAGGACAACACTCAACACATACACCACAACCCTGGCATTCCTCCTCGTCTATCAGCCATACCATTCCGTTGACGATCTTTAAGACCTTTCCCCTCACTGGACAGGCGACCACGCAGTCACCACACGCGTGGCATTTATCGACATCAATCTTCCTCTCCTTCAACGGAACCGTCTTCTTCTTACTCTTTCTCCTCTCTATGGCTTCATTCCACGGACCTGGAATTCCATCTGTGCCCCCTTCAACATTCACCTTTATAGCACCGGTCGGGCAAACCGTCTCACACTTTCCGCAATATATGCAGTAATCGTTGAACGTTATCTCATCCGACTCTCGATGGTACTTCACGAGAATGTTCACGCCGCATGATACATCCTCTCCGATCGTTATCGGTTCGACTGAATCCCACATCTTCTCTTTCTCTGTGAAAGAGATGTTATGGGTTGGACAGGCATCTATGCAGGTCCCACACCCATCACACAAATCTTGATCGACCTCTATGCTGCCCATCATCGGTTTTTTCACTGTTATTATCTTCTCTTCGCAGCAGGAGGCATCACATCTCGCACAATAGATACAGAGATCCTCGTCGCGTTTTATCTTCCCCTGCCTGCTCTTAGTTATCAGCCCTCCCGGAATTTCAAACATGAGTGAATCCCTCGGGCAGGCGTCCAGACATTTGAGACATCTCTCGCACTCATCAACGAAATCTGCCGAGAACTCACCCGTCATCAGAGAACCAAAGGTCATCCCATCTACGTTTAGTTCCATGGCATTGAACGGGCAGATGGTGCTACAGGTCTTACAGAAGACGCATTTTTCTATATCGATTATGATATCGCTCTTACTCTCCGCGCCCACGGCAACCATCGATATTGCATCCTGCGGACACGACATCGCACAACTTCCACAGCCGGTGCACCTTTCCAAGTTAAGCGTTAATCTCCTTGTATCTTCCGTCGATCTTCTCTCCCATGTAATCTCATCATCTGAGGGTAATACGGATATATCCACACGCATGACATCACCATTTTTATACCATCAGAGAAGCACATATTATAAAAAAGTTGGGTCTAAAGATACCATTAAGTCGCCATGAATGAGAGATCAAAGAGATTCGTCGGGAAGATATTTTGGAATTACTATTCAAATGCGTTCAGAGAAGAAGAATTTTTGGCAGGCATGCCCCCGAAACTTGAGGCGAGGGAATGGGGATTCATCCCAATCTACCTCTTACCTAAGATCGTGATGAGGAGGCACATCTCTTTTCAGAGCCCGTCAGAGATGAAGAAGTTCGTTCTAAAAAATATTCCGGCCCACATATATCATTCTTCTGCTTACTACAAATATCCTGGCGCAGATAAAATGGAAAAAAAAGGGTGGGAGGGGGCAGATTTGATCTTTGATATAGACGGAGAGATCGGAAGAGGAGGATACAGCCAGATGCTTCTTAAAGCCAAGGAAGAGGCGGTAAAACTTAAAGATTTTCTGATGGATGATTTTGGCTTTGTGGAGAGAGAAATGTTAACCGTCTTTTCCGGCGGAAGGGGATACCACGTTCACGTGAGAGATGGGGCTATACTGAAGTTGAGGGGTGCAGAGAGGAGAGAGATACTGGATTATCTCACCGCAAATTCGCTTGATGTCAAAAATGTTTTGAGGACAACAGCGGTGAGGGGAGACTACGGAGCAAAAAGTGGATACTTCTATGAGGAGACGAATAGTGGTTGGGGGAGGAGAGTATGGGGTTATGTAATAAGTTTTTTAAAGTACATAAAAGATCTTGACGAAGAAGATGCGATAGAGAAGATCAGAGGATTGAGGGTGGGCAGGAAGGAAAAATTGGTTAAGAATGTGAGTAAGGAGGACGCATTCAAGATGCTCACTTCGATAAAAAATGAAAAAATATTCGATATGGCAAGAAACGGTAAAATAATATCGAAAGAATTGGGAAATCTTGTCGAGAGGGTGGTAGAGAGCTCCGTGGAAGATTTGTCCATAAAAGGTTTATCTCCAAGTGTAGACGAACCGGTTACGTCAGATATAAAGCGATTGATAAGACTGCCCGGATCCATCCATGGAGGATCAGGACTAATAGCGCGGATGGTCGATGATTTAGACGACTTCGATCCGCTCGTGGATGCAGTGATCTTCTCCGAAGAAGAGAAAAAGATCATCTCAGATCGCAATATGGAAGTGGAGATGATGGATAACACATATAAGATAAAAAAGGGGGAGAATAAAGTTCCAGAATTTGTTGTAGTCTTCTTGATATGCAGGGGAGTAGCAGAGTATGGATGTTAGCCTTTTAAAGGATTTATTAGATAGAGAGAGATCCAGCAGTTCTCTACAACGGGTTGAAAAAGATCTTTATGCCAATATTGGGGCATATATGAAAAATTTGGAGAAGAAATTGGCTGAAGTTCCAAAAGAGAGTAAAAAAAGTTTTTTTTTGGATGACGAACTTAAAAGCGCAAAGAAATTATCTAAATTTCTCTTTGAGAAGAGGATGGGTAAGATAATAAATATCGCGGCGAGGACGGCAAAAACGGCAAAAACGGCAAAAGGTGATCTCACATCAGATCGGGACGCTCTAACGCGGGAGGAATATGAGATGCTTGAAAGATTGGTCGAGATGATCAAGTGTGGAAGAGAGAATATATTAAAGATCATGAACGAAGAAAAAGCTTATAAGATGGTGGTAGGATCGAAGGATAAAAAGAAGGGAAAAAAAATGGAGATGAAGGGAATATGCCTCGCAAGGTCACTTAAAGATGTTCCTGAATTTATGGGTAGCAACGGAGAAAGTTATATAATCCATGAAGAAGATATAATAACGCTACCGGAAGAGACGGCTAAAATGTTGATAAAAAGTGGTTTGGCAATTAAATTGATATTAAATGAAGGTGATGCTCGTTGAAGATGCCTAAGAAGATAAAAACTTATTGCCCGTATTGCAAAAAAAGTACTGAGCATAGTATCGAAAAGGTGAAGAAGGGGAGACAGTCGGGTTTAAAGTGGATAAACAGACAGAAAAGTAGAAGGCAGGGTATCGGTAATTTGGGAAAGTTTTCAAAAGTGCCGGGCGGAGATAAGCCGACGAAGAAGGTAAATATAAGATATAGATGTAATGAGTGTAAAAAGGCACATACCAGGAAAGGTTTCAGGGTATCCAAGTTTGAACTGGTCGGTTAAGTAAGTAAAGAAAGGAGTGAGTTATGGAAGATAAGAGCGTGAGAAGCAGATTTTTGAGAGTAAAATGTGAAGACTGCGAAAATGAGCAGATTATATTCGATAGGGCTACCACGGTAGTCACCTGTGCAATATGTGGAAGAACGCTTGCTGAGCCCAGGGGGGGGAAGGCGCTCATAAAGGGCGGGATAACAGAAGTTTTGGAGTGATGTTTAAGGTGTTTGAGGACAGGTGGCCAGAGGAAGGAGAACTGATTGTGGGAAGAGTATCTAAGGTGGAAGGTTTTGGAGTATTTGTAGATTTAGAAGAGTATGGTGATAAAAAAGGTCTCATACACATATCTGAAATCGCGTCCGGCTGGATAAAGCATATTAGAGACCATGTGAGAGAGAATCAACGGATAGTATGCAAGGTTTTAGAGGTAAACCCCAAGAGAGGAAGGATAGAACTCTCTTTAAAAGATGTGAACGATCATCAGAGAAGAGAAAGAATACAGATATGGAAGAACGAGCAAAAGTCTATAAAATGGCTCGAAAGAATTGCGGAGAAACTCGGGGATGAGAAAGATGAAGCTCTGAATGATGTCGGGATGAAACTCTATGATCATTTCTCTGGCATATATTATGGATTTGAAGACGCTTTAGATAGAGGAGAGCGCACATTTGAAGATTTAGATCTCGACGAAAGATACGTGAAAGAGATTGTAGATGTTGCGAGAGCCAACATAAAGATACCTTCCGTTAAAATATCCGGTTTTGTCACGCTCTCATGCCCCGGGACGGGTGGGGTGGAGATCATCAAAAAAGCATTGAAAGGGGCAAGAGGGGTCACCAGGAGAAAAGATGTGACGTTGGAGATCCTTTACATAGGNTCCCCNANNTATGAGATTNTGGTGGAGGCNCCAAATTATAAGGATGCTGAAGCTATCCTAAAAAAATCCGCTGATAAGGCAATAGGATATATGGTAAAAAATGACGGCGAAGGCGCATTCACAAGATCGTGAAAGAATACTCATAAATGAGATCAAAACTTCGTAAATGTGATGATTGTGAGGAATATACGCTGAAAGAGTTCTGTCAAAGATGCGGTAGAAGAACCTCTGTTCCAGCACCTGCCAAGTTTTCTCCCGAGGATCCTTATGGAAGATATAGAAGAAAGATGAAGTTTAAAGATTATAGGAGTGATAGAGATTGGAAATTTTAATGAGAGAGATAAAGAAGGTTGATCTAAAAAGCCCCCTCCTCATAGAGGGTCTGCCGGGGGTCGGGCATGTCGGAAAACTCGTTGCTGAACATCTGATCGAAGAGTTGGGCGCAATAAAGATAATGGAAATTTATTCAAAGTATTTACCCCCCCAGGTCATCGTCGATGAGAATTCTGTTGTTCATCTCCTAAAAAACGAGATATATGCGTGGAAAGGAGAGAAGAAGGAAAAGAGGGATTTGCTCTTCCTTGTGGGGGATTTTCAGAGCGTCAGCAATGAAGGACACTATGCTATGATTGATACATATTTAGATATCGCGGAGAAGTATGGTGTGGATAAGATCTATACCCTTGGTGGATATGGAGTTGGGTACATCGTTGAAGAGCCATCCGTGATCTGCGCAGTCAACGATGAGAAGTTATTGGAAGAGGTAAAAAAATATGGCGGTAAATTCAAGGATAATGAGCCAGGAGGAGGAATCGCCGGTGCAGCCGGGCTACTTTTAGGTATGGGAAAGCTCAGGGGACTTGATGGCATCTGTTTGATGGGCACGACGTCCGGATATCTGGTCGATCCGAAGAGCGCACAGCAAGTTTTGAAGATGCTCTGCCGTCTCTTGGATATAGAAGTCGATATGGGGGAACTGGAGAAGCGAGCAGAAGAGATGGAGAAGGTGATCGAGAAGATCAAGGCCTCCGAGGGTGGTGTGAAAGAACCTCTGGGAAAGAAAGAGGAGTATCTGGGATATTACGTGTGAACCACCCCACCCTTACAGAAGGGGTCTTTATAAGGGGATAAAAACGGGCTCGCCGGGAATCGAACCCGGATCGTTGGGTCCGAAGCCCAATAGGATATCCTTTACCACACGAGCCCAAAATCTTAAGAACGATTTAGATCGTATCTACGGAACGTCACGTTGTAATGTTATTTAAAGGTTATATCGGCGATCCGTATGACGATATTTAATCTTTGCCTATATAGGTTTTCGAAGTGAAGAGTCGAACGTTTAAGAAGAGGAAAGAAGATATAAAAGGAGGGAAATATAAGAAGTTATGAGATGTTAGAAGATAAACCAGAAGATGTCAGGAGTGTAAAGAGGAGGTTCGACAAGATCTCTAAAATCTTTGATTACTCGGAAAAGACATTCGAAGCTAAGCTTGAATGGGAGATGGAATGGGAAGGATTATTGAAGAGCTACCTTCCCAAAGACAAAGGTGCAAAGATCCTGGATGCGGGTGGTGGGACCGGCAGGATGACCTTGCCGTTGGCAAAATTGGGATATCATGTAACGCTCTCTGATTTATCTCCAGGTATGCTGGCTGTAGCAAGGGAAAAATTAGAGAGGAATGAACTTTTAGATAGAGTCGAGATCAAAGAGGCAGATATATCCTCTCTCCCATTTCATGATGAATCCTTCGATCTCGTGGTCTGCCTCCATGGGGCTTTTAGAACCATAGATGCAGCCAAAGAGCTCACCAGGGTAGTGAAAAGAGGGGGGAAGATCATCGTCGATGCCCTTAGCAGGTACGGGGCTTCGGTACATGAGCTTAATAATAACCCTGAAACAACACTCAAATTGCTCAAATCAGAAGTAAATCATGCCTACGATTTTCATCGTGACTGGATGAGGGTATTTAGTCCAGAGGAGCTTAAAGGATTGTTTGAGAAAAATAATATAAAGGTTATCGGAATCTATGGCAGTTTTTATCCGTTACTTTCTAGGGAAATCTTAGAGAAGCAGAGGTGGGATGATAAATTTTTGAATCAGGTTGTAGCGATAATGACATATTTGAGGGATACACCATCAGTTATAGGGATGGCGGGAGAGTTGCTCTTGGTTGGAGAGAAGATATAAAAAGAGGAGATAAAAATGAAACTCGTGGATCATATTGAAGAGATATATTCTTGTACCGAATGCAATGTCTGCGACGATATATGCCCTGTGACGGAGATCACGGATAGATATTCTCCGAGTAAGATAGTAAAAGACGCACAGGAGATGTTGGAGGAGAAAGAACTTGAGAGGGAAGAGATAGACGAGATATATGCATGTATGCGGTGTAGAGCATGTGACTCCGTGTGCCCAGAAGATATTCCCATCTCCGAGATCGTCCGTTTAGCAAGGAAGGAGATTGTAAAAGTGGGAAAAGAACCCGAATCGCACCGGAAGATCTCCGAAAATGTCCTAAATCTTGGGGCTTCGATCCATAAAGAACCTTCTGAAAGGCTCAAATGGACAGAGAAATCATTTTTTAAGCCGGGCGCGGAATACGTGTATATGACCGGATGTTTTGCGTCGATGATCAACACCAACATAGCCAGATCGACCGTAAAGATATTGAGAGAGGGGGGAGTGGATTTTACGATACTCGGCGATAGAGAGGTCTGTTGTGGCTCTTTTGCGTGGGATAACGGCAAGGATGAGATCGTCTCAGAAAATGCAAAGAAGAATAAGAGGGCAATCGAATCGGTCGGTTCAAAGAAGATCGTCGCTGCCTGTGCGACATGTCATAGAATCTATTCACGCGTATATCCATCTATCATCGACTGGGACATTCAGGAGATGAACATCATCGAATGTATATACAATTTGATGAAGGAAGATAAGATAAAATTCAAAAACGATAAAAACGAGACGGAGAAGACGGTTGTGATACATAAGGCGTGCAACATCGAAGAAGATATATTCAAGATGGCGAGCGAGATAATTCGAGAGATACCAGGCATAAGACTTGTCGAATTGGAGAAAAATAGATGCTGTGGTGCCCCAGCAGGCGTGAAGCCAAAGTTTCCTGATGTATCGATAGAGATCGGTTCTAAAACACTAAAAGATGCAGAGAAAGAGGCAGATCTCTTAGTAACCACATGTCCCTTCTGTAATTTCCAGTTTTCGGATGTGAAGCGAAGGAAAGGATACGATATTGAGATACTGGATCTGCCAGAACTGGTGGCAAACGCGATTGGATAAAAACCGGCACCTATAACGATGAGATGATCAACGAGCCCATATATTAGTAGTTGATCGACATGGTAGAAAAGTCGTAGGATACATATATATAATAAAACATAAAACATAAAGATATGTCCAGAGATAAAAAAAAGCGGTGGTTTCTGGAACGGATTCGGTGCAGGTAGCGGTTTTGTCCTCGTGACGACATACACAGTCACTCTGATCAGCATGTATCAGGAAGGGTGGGAATGGCTCTTTGGTCTCCCGATTGAGTTCTTCTATTTTCTCGAAGCTCTCGGTATTTTCCTGCTGATCTTTGAGCCTCTAGCTGAGCGCAACCGAAGGAAGAAGTTATCCTAATGCCACGGCTTTCAGGAAGCCCGAGATTTTACCACCTTTTTATTCTCTTCCCCGTATAGAGATCTTTGCAAAACCTTCTTGAATAGATAGAAATACGCGTAAGGCATATACTCTTCTATGCTTGAAACATTCTTTGATTTTGCTTCAAATGAGCGATACAAACACATAAGTAAATTGGGTAATAGATTGCATCTCGTTGAATACTAAAAATAAGAAAAATATTAAATATACCGATCAAAAAAAATAAACGGAGATGGGAAAAATGCACGAGATCGTATATATATGCCGCGATGGCACGATGAACGCTCTTTTAAGCAACCTCGTAACAGCGGCGACGTTGAAGGACGAATATGACGTTGCGGTCGTATTCATGCAAGAGGCGATAGCGGCGATAGCCGAGGATAGATGCGAATTTGCACCGTTACTCAAAGAATACGGCTACAAGATACTGAAGAACGCGGATAAAAGCGGGATACCTACGAGCGTCACCGGATTGATAAAGATGGCGAAGGATAGGGGGGTGCCGCTCTATGCGTGTCATGCCTGGACTAAGCTTATGGAAGTAGAATTACCTGAAGAGATAGAGGTGATAGAGCTTAAAGAGATTGCAGAGATGGCGGCTCATGCAAGAACGGTGATAACACTTTGAGATGATCAGATGGCTGGGAAAACGATCATTATCGGTGGAGGCGTAGCCGGAATAAATTTACTTGAGTTTTTACATAAGAGGGATCCTAAAGCGGATATAACCTTGATAAAGAGGGAAGATGCCGCCTCCTTTTCGACGTGTGGGCTACCCTATTTTTTAGAAGGGACACTCAAATATGATGATATCGTTCTTCACGATGAAGAATTCTATAGGAAGAAGGGGATCGATTTCAGGGTAAACACCGATGTTAAAGAGATAAATTTGGACGATAGAACGGTGATGACAAAAGACGAGTCTTTGGCTTATGATGATCTCGTCATAGCCACAGGGAGAAAGCCATACATTCCAGAGATAGAGGGAATTGATCTTAAGGGTGTATATACATTCAGCGACGAGATAGATGGATTGAAGATAAAAGAATCGATGAAAGACGCAAAAGATGGGGTGGTGATCGGGGGCGGAAGCATCGGCCTCTCCGCTGCGGTAGCCTTGGCAAAGAATGGGCTAAATACAAAGGTTCTCGTCGGGCACGATCATCTTCTCTCCTCGATCCTCGATCCGGATATGGCAGAGATCGTGGAAGACTGCTTGAACGAGATCGGAATCGAGGTGATAACACATTCAAAGATAGATTCGATAGAGGGGGATGGAAGAGTCAGATCGATATCCGTTAATAATATAGATATTCCGGCAGAGATCGTCATCATATCAAGGGGGACAAGACCGAACGTGGATCTGGCGAGGGATGTAAGGATAGAGATCGGAGAAAACGGAGGAATACTAACGGATTTTAAGATGCACGTTAGGAGAGGAGATTATCTCAAGAATGTGTATGCGTTTGGAGATTGCGTTGAGGTCATCGATCACGTCACAGGTCGCCCGAGATTGAGCCAACTCGGATCCACCGCGGTGATACAGGCGAAGGTGATCGCAGATAATATATTATTAGGCGGTGCTTTAACGTATGAACCCTGCGTAAGTCCAAACGCGACGAAGATAGCAGATATTCAGGTTGGATCCGTAGGTATAACTTCAAGAACTGCAAAAAAATTCGGAATAACTCTTGTGACAGGAAAGAGCAAGAAACTTACGAGAGCGAGATATTATCCGGGAAGACTCCCGGTCACGGTCAAACTGCTCTTTGATGAAGGTGAGAAGCTCGTGGGTGCCCAGGTGGTCTCAGGAGAATGTGCCGCAGAGAGGATCAATTCCTTAGCGATTGCGATAAAGAGAGGAATAAGCGCGAGAGAGATCTTGAAGATGGAACGGGTCTTTGAGCCAGCACTTTCTCTGTTGGTCGATGCGACGGTCGATGCGGCAGAGGACGCGATGAATAAAATGTGAGAGTTGCCAATGAATATAGAAGAGATAAAAAGAGAGGTTAAAAATAGAGAGAAAGAACTTATAGACCTCACAAGAGATTTGATAGAATTTAAAAGCGTCAGCGGAGAAGAGGAAGAAATCTCAGGTTATATAAAAGATTTTTTTGAAGATATCGGTTTTTCGGTCGAGATGATCGGGAAAAACGTCTTGGCAAGCGAAAAAAAGATGAAAAAAGATCCCGTTTTGATATTGAATGGTCATACAGATGTCGTTCCCGCCGAAGAATCCAGATGGAAACATCCGCCGTTTGAACCGGTCTTATCTAACGGAAGGATATACGGCAGGGGTTCGTGCGACATGAAAGGGGGACTTGCATCGATGATCTTTGCCCTGAAGATACTTCATGAAGAGGAGATCGAGATGAACAATGATCTTCTCTTTACAGCGACGGTCGAGGAGGAGACGGGTGGCCTAAACGGGGCAGGTTCGATAGTCGAGGGGCTCAATGGAAAGATGTGTGTGATCGCCGAGCCGACGGATCTGAAGATCTGTATAGGTCACAAAGGTTCCGCGATATATAAGGTAACGGTCGAGGGGAGATCCGCCCACGGGAGCATGCCACACCTTGGAAAGAACGCCATCTATTATGCTTCAAAGATGATTACTGCTCTTGAAGAGTCAAAATTTGATAAAAGGGATGAATTCCTCGGTAAACCCACGATAAACGTCGGGAAGATAGAAGGTGGCGAGAGGGTAAATGTCGTGCCCGATAGATGTGTATTCGAGATNGATAGGAGAATGATCCCAGGAGAAGATGNAGAGGAAGTTTTCAAGGNGATCTNGGAGATTGTAAAGCGGGAGAACGAAGAAGTGAACGTTGAGGNGGTAATTTCGATGTTGCCGATGAAGATATCCGAGGATGAAGAGGTCGTTTCGATCTTAAAAAAAGTTACGAAAGAGGTTTTTGGAGAAGCAAAAGATGTAATAGGCATGGACGGATGCAGCGACGCAAGATTCTTTGCCGAGAAATATATACCGACCGTTCTATTTGGGCCTGGTAAAGACGGTATCGCCCACACGAGAGATGAGTTCGTGGATGTGAAAGATCTTTTATTGGCATCTGTATGCTTTGCAGGTTTGATATTGAAGAGTTGTGCTTATAGTTAAGAACCAATCATTCACCGTATTCCACACAAATTAGCTGTAAATCCTCTTCTTTGGATTCCGATCCCTTTAAAAACTATGTGATGGGAATGTCCAGACTTAAGATCGTTCCACTGATTTTTCCAAATAGCGGTATCACTTGGTATCATCGCAAATCGAAGATTTGCGAGCTACGAATCAAAGATTCGTAACACCTCAAAGGAAGAGTTACAGAGGCTCGCTGAATGGTAAATTTTGGAGGGGGTTATAATTATTTATACTACTTATATCGCCTAATTATTTGGGATTTTCAATGGAAGATATAATATTCGAAAAAGGGGAAAAGATCACGACGATCGCGTTAAATCGGCCGGATGCTTTGAACTCTCTGGACGGTAAAATGGTCGAAGAGCTCTCCGCGGCGATGGAAGATATAGAGAAAGACGATGAGATGAGGGTTGCTATTATAACGGGCAAAGGCCGCGCATTCTCCGCGGGTGCTGATCTGAAAGGCGGATTTCCACTTGGGGATCCAAAGGTGATGGGAATGAAGTTCGTGGAGATCAGTAAACCGGTGATAGCCGCCATAAATGGTCTCGCTCTTGGAGGAGGGCTCGAACTAGCGATGGCATGTGATATAATGATCGCGTCAGAAGACGCTGAATTGGGTCTTGTGGAAGTTAATATCGGCATCTTACCTGCAGCTGGAGGAACACAAAGGTTACCGAGGATTATAGGGAAACACAAGGCGAAAGAACTTCTCTTCTTGGGCGACAGGATAAGTGCAAAAGAGGCGAAGGATATGGGTCTGGTGAATAAGGTTGTTCCAGCAGATAGATTGATGGATGAGGCGAAGGATATGGCTAAAAGGATAGCGGAGAAAGCACCCCTTGCGGTCAAGGAGATAAAATCTGTCGTTAATAAGGGGATGGAGATGAATCTGGATGAGGGCATCGAGTGTGAGCTGGAGGGCGCAATGAGGCTTATGGGCACCGAAGATTTTATGGAGGGCATTAAAGCATTTTCCGAGAAGAGGAAGCCCGTCTTTAAGGGAAGATAAAAAGAGGTGAAGATTATGGATTTTGATTTCAATGAGGATCAAGAGATGTTTAGGGATACCCTTAGAGAGTTTTTAGAGAAAGAGGTCTCGCCGGTAGTCGATGAGATGGATAGAAAAGGACATTTTACCCATGAAGAGGGGGTAAATTTCATGAAGAAATTCAAGAAACTTGATATCGGTTTCGATCCTGAAAGCTTAAAAGCGATTTTACAGGATTTCACACTCTTTGGGATTCTAACAGAGGAGATTTCTCGTGTCTGGCTTGGATTGGATCTCTTTTTAACGATGAACCTCGGCACGGCACTTGTTTCTGTCGCACCACCAGGAGAAATAAGAGAGAAGCTGCTTCCTCGGGTGGAGGCGGCTGAGCTCATCAGCTGCAACGCCATAACCGAGCCAGATGCGGGTTCAGATAATAGAGCCATGAAGACCACGGCCGTATTGGACGGAGACGAGTACGTCATCAATGGTAATAAGACCTGGGTGAGCAACGCCCCCATCGCCGATATATGTCTCCTCGTCTGTAAGGATGAGAATGGAGATCAAACCTTCTTCTTGGTGGATAGGGAGGAATCTCCCTTTGAGACCAGAGAGCTACCTAAATTGGGGTGTCGTGCGGGACCGACCGGTGAGATGTTCTTCGACGATTGTCGCGTTCCAAAGGAGAACAACGTGATGAATATGATCCAGGGGTTAATGGTAGACGGAGAAGCGGAGAAATTGTCGAAGGAATTCGATCTTCCACCGGACTTTGGGATGGCGAACCTATTTATGAACATGTCACCCGTAAGCGCAATGTTCTGTTTTTCTAGATCCTGGATGGCATTAGCTGCAGCAGGCGTTTGTCAGGCGGCTCTCGATGCCTCTATAGAATATGCAAAGGAGAGGATGCAGTTCGGAAGACCTATCGGCAAGACCCAGTTGATCCAGAACATGATCTATGAGATGATCTCTCTAACGGAGACGTCTCGTCTTCTCTCATACCGTGCCCTGGACCTTACCATGAAAGGGAGTGCGGATGCCCGTCTGATGTCGTCCTTGGCAAAGGGTTATGCCTCCGAGTCGGCAGTCAAGGTGACCTCGAATGCAATCCAGATCCACGGCGCGATGGGTCTATCCGAAGAGCTCCCGTTGGAGAGATACTTCAGGGACGCCAGATCATGGACGATCCCAGATGGCACGACAGAGATACAGAAATTGGTGGTGGGTAATGCGGCGCTGGGGATGTCGGCGTATAGATGAACTCATCGTCGATTCCCACCCCTTTTATTTTTAATCATTAAAGAGGTAATAATATGCGAACTAAGATCTGTGATATGCTAGGGATAAAATATCCCATCATTCAGGGGGCAATGGCGTGGATCGGAACGGCTGAACTGGTGTCAGCGGTATCAAATGCTGGGGGTTTGGGCATAATAAGCCCCATAACGGAGAGAGGATTGAGAGAGGAGATAGAAAGAACGAAAAAATCTACAAAAAAGCCTTTCGGTGTAAATCTGCCGATATTGAGTCCAAACGCGGAAGAGATTATGGAGGAAATTATAGAAGAGGATATCTCCGTCGTCACGGCGGCCGTCGGAGATCCNAAGAGATTCACTCCCCGGCTCAAGAAAGAGAAGATAACGGTGATGCAGGTCGTGACGAACGTGAGGCATGCTAAAAGTGCAGAAAAAGCTGGAGCGGACGCAGTCATCGCGATGGGGTTTGAGGCGGGGGGGCGAGTTGGAAAAGAGGAGATAGCAACGCTCACGCTTGTCCCAAGCGTCGTGGACGCGGTGAAGATTCCCGTTATAGCGGCCGGAGGTATAGCCGATGTGAGAGGATTTCTGTCTGCAATGATGCTCGGAGCTAAGGGGGTACAGATTGGAACGAGATTCATCGCTACCGAGGAATGTATAGCGCATAAAAATTTCAAGAACGCGATAATAGATGCCAGGGAAGACTCAACGACCGTCATCGAGAAGGATTTATTCCCTGCAAGGGTGATAAAGAACGAATTTTCTATGAATTTTGAACTGAAAGCTAAAGGGGAAGAAAGAATGACGATGGTGATGTCTGACATGGTGAAGGGGAGATCTGCACTGATAGATGGAGATATAAAGAACGGTCCGATATGGTGCGGGCAAGATGCCGGGATGATAAAAGAGATGAAGAAGGTCAAGGACGTGGTAGATGAGATTGTTAGAGAAGGAAAGAAGATGATGGACGATTTTTCCACCACATTGAATCGATGAGGTTTATGATTACATATCTAAGAGACGTCTAGGCGCGAGAAGAACGCAATGAAAGTATAAAATAAAAAAAAGGAAAAAAAATTAATCTATTTATCTGCGGAAGATGTGCATCGCCTCGACCACCCCCATGGCGGGCCATCCCATCGTGTGCGTCAAACCTATCTCCGCACCTTCGACCTGTAGTTTACCCCGTTCACCCCGAAGCTGCCAGACGATGTCTGCTGCTTGCCTTACTCCCGTCGCACCGAGTGGATGCCCAACAGATAGCAATCCCCCGCTAGGATTCACCGGGTATTTTCCGTCTATCTCGGATATGCCATCCTCTATGAACTTTCCACCGTCCCCCTTCTTGCACAATCCCAGATCTTCGTAGTGTAGGATCTCCGCTGGCGTGAAACAGTCGTGGACTTCGAATACATTTATATCCTTTACTTCGCACTTTGCCTGTCTCGTCGCCTCTTTGATACATTGAAGCGTTGGCGGAAATTTCGCCTCACCTATTATCGTCGACGTATATTCAGGATCCGTCGAAACTCCTGAAGCTTGAGCAGAAGCGGCGATGTAGACAGGCGTATCTGTATATTTCTTTGCAATTTTTTCGTTCGCAAGGATCACAGCCGCCGCACCATCGGAGAATGGAGAGCACTGATAGATCGTCAATGGATCATCGATCATCTTACTATTTAGGACTTCATCGAGCGTCATCTCTTTCTGGTACTGTGCATATGGATTCTTTGCGGCATTTTTATGACTTTTAACTGCGACCATTGCGAGCTGCTCGCGCGTCGTTCCATACAGGCTCATGTGCATATTTGCTATCGCGGCGAAGGCACCAGGCATCGTGATTCCGCCCATGCCTTTAATACCCTTCTTTCCCTCTGCTTTGACATCTTCCTCTTCTCCACTTGGACCGCCCTTTTCGATCTCTGCCATCGTATCCACGCCCATGACCTTGCCCATCGTCGAACCATGCATCTTCTCAACGCCCATCGCGAGGGCGATATCGCATGCACCCGCTCTTATGGCAAAGTAAGCATCTCTGATCGCACAAGAACCCCCAGAACAGGCGTTCTCCACCCGAGTGAGTGGTATTCCAGATGCACCGATCGCCCCAAGTGCCAAATATCCTGCTCCGACTCCCGCGGATGTTCCATACCAGGCCATCTGTACTTCTTTTCCATCCATGTTTGCGTCTTCTATTGCCTTCTTACATGCTCCTGAAGTCATCTTTCCATACGTATCATCGAGGTGCTTTCCAAAAGGGTATACCCCAACTCCCACTATTGCAACTTCATCCATTTTATTCACTCCTATAAAATCATCCTTCACCTCTTAATTCTATTAATATTCTTTCAGCTAAAGCTGTCTATCCTTATATATAAAATCGATCTTTAATTTCCTTTACTAATCTACTTTTATAAAACTTTTTATAACAAAAAATAAAAAATTTAAAAAAAATTTATTTTACTTCAGCCCAAGCTTTACGCGGATTTCTTCCCCCCCGCCATCTTCCTTAGAGCCAATTTATCGATCTTATCGACGGACGAGAGTGGCAACTCCATGAATTCGTATAGCTTCGGCTTATAATACGGCGGAAACCTCTTTGCAACGAAGTCCGTCAGTTCTTCTTCTAACTCTTTGCTCGGCTCGTATCCCCCTCTCAACTGAACGCACGCCTTTACGATCTCGGCACCTGGCCGTTTTGGGTCTGGCAGACCGATCACTCCCGCGTTGAAGACGGCTGGATGGTTGCATAGGTATTTATCAAGCTCCTCCGTATAGACCTTGAAACCAGCCACGTTCACCATATCCTTCGTCCTGTCCACGATCTCCATGAAACCCTCCTCGTCCATCATATACACATCCCCACTGCCGAGGTATCCGTCTTCCCCTATGCCGCTGCCTGGAGTGGGCCAGTAACCGAGCATGAGATTTGGACCTCTATAGTACATCTCACCAGGCTCTCCAACCGGAACTTCCTTTACGGTCTCTGGATCTATGAGCTTCACATCCTCATCCAGTATCGGCTGACCTATACTCTTTTTATGTTCTTGTGCTCCTTCCCTCCCCCCTCCTGCAGACATCAGCGCCGGCAAGGCAATTTTAAGTATCGGCTGGAGCATACTCGACGTTATCGGTATGGGTCTTATCAATGGTGAGAGGGCAGAGAGAACAGGAAGAGACTTACTCACAATTGGCATAACTTTCTTTAGCACCTCAGGCGGTAACATTCTCACCAGCAGTCCGGTAAAATTGGCTACATTCACGACGTTT
>RXIL01000029.1 GCA_004212085.1 Candidatus Methanolliviera hydrocarbonicum | reverse complement strand
AAGGAATTAATCTTGAGAGGGAGATTACAGATATCGCTCGCGAGGGAGGGGTGAGGATTATAGGGCCAAACTGCATGGGGATATACTGCCCCAGCTCCGGGATATCCTTCGATAGTTCCTTCCCCAAAGAGGGCGGAAATGTGGCTTTTCTCTCTCAGAGTGGCGGAAATTCTATCGAGCTTGTTCAACTTGGAGCGGTACGAGGCATCCGTTTCAGCAAGGTCATCAGCTTTGGAAACGCCTCAGATTTGAATGAATGTGATTTCATGGAATATCTTGCCCATGATCCACAAACAGAGATCATAATAATCTATATTGAAGGAACAAAAGATGGAAAACGCCTCGTTAGTGCGTTGAAAGAGGCAGCAAGAACTAAACCTATAATTGTACTTAAGGGAGGATTGGGCGATGCAGGAAGCAAAGCGGTGGTCTCCCACACAGGAGCATTGGCTGGCGATAATGCTATCTGGGGCTCCCTCTTTGATCAGTTGGGTATCATACAGGTTCAAGACCTTGAAGAGTTGGTTGATATGGTTCTACCGTTTCAGTATCTTAAACCGCCACAGGGCAGACGGGGAGGGATCATTGGTACTGGTGGAGGTTTCGGTGTCTTGGCCACAGACAACTGTGAGAGTGAAGGATTGTTCGTACCTTCGCTTCCGGATGAAGTGAGAAAAAAACTGAGGGAGATCATTCCCGAAGAGGTAGACCCAGGAACGAGCGTACGAAATCCAATAGATTTGTCCGGCTCGGGATGGAATCCCGAGATATTCTCTCAAACCCTTAGGACGATGACCGACTATGAGGGAGTTGATTTTCTCTTCATCTTTACCACAGTAGCCTTTGGCCTCTATCGTGGAACAAACGTGATGATAGATATGCAGATCGATACCCTCATCGAGAGCAAAAAGAGTATCGATAAGCCCCTCGTCATAGTGGTGCGTTCAAGTGGCGATCCAGAAGTGGCACCGCTTGTTTCTAATGTGCAGGAGAGATGTCTTGGAGCGGGCATACCAGTATATCCATCGACAATACGGGCGGCGCGTGCCATGAACAAATTTATTTGGTACTACGAGAAGAGAAGAGGAGGATTCAGAGATACCTTCTAACCATCTTTAAACTCGCATCTATATCTTTCTTCTCCTTTATCTCGAGGATCATATCAGATCTCTTTGCACCTATATCCGATGCCCTCGAGACGTAATCTCGAATAACCTCGATTCCTGCATATCTCATCTTATCGATCGTGCTTGCCAGATTTATATCGGTTGTGGGGCAGTGTAAAGCATAAACCAGATTAAATGCCATGAATGGGGATGAGCCTAAAAGTATAAAAAGTTTAGTATTTGACCATAGCCTTCGATGCGTTAGATTTATATTCTTTAAACGCTGCCACTTATAATACTATGTGGCTACAGGCAAGGATGTATCTTCTCGTAGGTCTGATGTTTGCGATCCTTTACGCTCTAATAGCAGCGATCTCCACCCTCGCCGGGGTGACAAATTTCGGTTTCTTTGCGGTTTTGGCTGTATTCATCGTCTTCATACAGTACATGATCGGCCCAAAGATGGTAGAACTTTCGATGAGGGTTAAGTACGTCTCCGAAGACGAAGAACCAGATCTGCATAGGATGATAGGAGAACTTGCGGAGAATGCCGGAATACCAAAGCCGAGGGTCGGGATATCCAATATCCAGATACCAAACGCCTTCGCATTTGGAAGATCGAAGAGAGATGCACGGGTCTGCGTCACGAGAGGCATACTAAATATTTTGGATAAGGATGAGCTCAGAGCAGTCCTGGGGCACGAGATATCACACGTGAGACATAGAGACATGGCGATAATGACCATCTTGAGCGTTATTCCATTGATATGTTATTACATCGCATTGAGCACGATATTTTCCAGAGGGGACGATAGAGGCAATGCCGCTCTGATCGGGATAATCGCGTTCATATTCTATTTCATCACCAATCTGCTAGTCCTCTATGGATCGAGGATCAGAGAGTATTACGCGGATGCTGGAAGTGTTGAGCTCGGAAATCAGCCCCAACATCTGGCTACCGCCCTTTATAAGCTTGCATATGGATCTGCAAAGGTCTCAAAGGAATCTTTGAAGGAAGTGGAAGGTGCCAAAGCCTTCTTCGTCAATGATGTCTCGGCGGCGCGAGAAGATATTAAAGAGTTGAGAGATATAGATCTGGACATGAGCGGCACGATTGACCGGGATGAGTTGATCTATTTAAGGGAGAGGGCGATCAAACTGAGTACGTCGGACAAGCTGATGGAGATCCTTGGTACGCATCCGAATATGGTCAAGAGGATAAAACACCTCTCTTCATTGATGTGAGGGACATGATATGGATAAGAGACAGACGGAAGTTAGGACATTAAAGAAGGGTGGCTACGTCATCGTCGATGAGGAACCCTGTGTCATCATGGGAATGACGACTTCGAAGCCGGGCAAGCACGGTTCTGCGAAGGCCAGGATGGATGTGATAGGGATATTTGATGGACAGAAGAGATCAATCGTTCAGCCGGTGACCGCAAAAATTTATGTCCCGATTGTGGAACGAAAGACCGCTCAAGTGATAGCCATATCAAGAGATACCACCCAATTTATGGATATGGAAACGTATGAAACGTTCGAGTTGCCGGTGGCGGAAGAATATGCAGATAAGATGGAGCAGGGGAAAGAGATCACCTACATAGAGTCATTAGGGAAGAGAAAGATAGATACGCGGTGAAATTTGCGGATGCAAACGCGGAATATAATAATTCAAATATCGTCATAGTAGGGGTTCCATTTGACGGTACCGCATCGTTCAGAGACGGAGCAAGGCTTGCCCCCGATCGAATAAGGGAAGCTTCCTATAACTTTGAGACGTATTATCCAGAATACGATGCTGAGATAACCGAACTCTCCTTCTGCGATCTTGGAAACTTGAATGTTAACTCGGTGGAAGATACTGCTCTTGAGGTAAAAAAAAATGTAGAGAAGGTTCTAAACGATGGAAAGATGCCGATCTTATTGGGGGGAGAGCACTCAATAACGATCCACTCGGCAAGTGTCTTCAAAGAGCTATGCGATGGCTTCTTCATATCTTTGGACGCACACCTTGATCTAAGGGACGCCTATGAAGAAACTAAGTATAGCCACGCATGCGTCGCGAGAAGAGTATTTGAGAGATTTGGTGAAGATATGGCATTGATCGGCATTAGAAGTGGATCGAAAGAGGAATATGCGTTTTTAAAGGAGATGGGTATCGCGTCTTTCTCCGCAGAGAACGTGAAGAGTAGAGGCGTAAAAGATATCGTTAGGGCAGTTAAAAAGAGATCTTTTGGGAGAAAGATATACCTCTCATTGGATATGGATGTGATAGACGTATCTTTTGCCCCCGGCACGGAAAACCCAGAACCTTACGGTCTAAATCCTTCTGAGGTCAGAGCGTTTATTTCAGGTTTTTCTAAAGAGGTCTCGGCGTTCGATCTCGTTGAGGTATCGCCGAAGTACGATTATGGGGAGACCTCTCTCCTCGCAGCAAGACTCATAAGAGACCTCATCATGGAGAAGTACTTTGGTTAAAATTTAATTCGTCCGATCTTATCACCTCTGCATTGAATACATTCTCCATATGTTTCAACGCGTATTCCTCTTCATAATCAGAGGGTGCCTTCACGCAATCTTTCAATATAGATACGTTATAACCCCTCATCGAGGCGTCTCCCGCCGTATGCAGGACGCATATATTTGCCGAAACGCCACAGATCACGAGATCTTCTATCCCATCTTCCCTCAAGAAGAGATCCAAGTCCGTGCCGAAGAATGCACTGTATCTCCTCTTCTTGATCTTGTGATCTTCTTCTGACGAACCCAATATCTCGATTATCTCCGATCCCCACGTATCTCTTATGCAATGTTTTGGCCATATATCGAACTCCGGATCGTCTTCCTCGTGCCAATCTTGTGTGAAGATGACCTTTACATTGGATCTTCTTGCCTCTTCGATCGCTTTTCTTGTATTATCGAATATTTCCTCCGCGCCCTTTATGTATAGAGCTCCGTCTTTCATGCAGAAGTCATTTTGCATATCGACGACGATAAGAGCTGATCTTTTGGGAGACAAATTTGATCTTTTTGGCATTATTGGGGTATAATGAGACGTTTTTATATAACTTTTACCACTCAGAAAACGGTTTTTCACGACAAAATGGCTCAACGTTCCACCAGTCAAATTCTTCCACCGGCATATGATACCTGACGCAACAGACCGTTCTTCCTAAAATGGCATCCTCCGGTGAAGGATATAACCTACCGTATCGATAATACGCCCTGAACTCGTCAAATGCGAATGGATTTGCCTCTTCCCATCTTTCGAGCCACGCTGAAAATGTCATGTAATAATTCTTCTCCCATATCCAACGCTTGTAGTCCTCGTATAAGAAGGTGTATTGCATAAATCTACCCTCTGGATCCGGGATGATTGCAGGTGGATGATAATTTCCCTCTGTCAGCAGTGTTGGGTCGATCGAAACCTTCCTTCCGTCTTTAAGCTTCACGACGACCCAGCTATGTGAGACTTCTCTGTGATCTTTATGAACTGGTAAATCGTTGCGAGCCTGCGATGTACGCATCAAAGCCTGCTCCCTCTAGATACCATTCAAGATATGCCGATGCCTCCGAACAGTCAAAATAACCTTCCCTGTATGCCGGCAACTTCACATGCATCAGCAGATCATGGAGATCTTTTATGTCGTCTCGAGATGGATGGGGAGCATACGCTTCTGCAACGGAATAGTAGTCATCGGGCAGATAATGTCCAGCGACCACGGGGGAGAAAGGAGCGATAGATAAAAGAACGAATAAGACAATAACATCGATCCGTTTCTTCATCTTCTTCATATCTTTCTTGGATCCGTGATCACTCCCTTTAGTGCAGATGCAGCCGCAACCGCAGGGGAAGAGAGATAAATCTCTGCATCTGCACTTCCCTGCCTCCCTCTGAAATTTCTGTTTGAGGTGGAAAGTCCGACCTCTCCGTCTCCGAGAAGACCAAAACTTCCGCCGAAACAGGGCCCACAAGAAGGAAACTCGACGATCGCCCCTGCTTCCACGAATCGTTTTATCAGTCCTGCATTCAATGCCTTGAGATATTCTGTTCTGGATGCTGGTATTATGATGACCCTAACGCCATCATCTATCTTATTATCTCCAATTATTTCTGATACAACCTTTAAATCTTCAACTCTTCCGTTTGTGCATGATCCGATGAATATCTGATCCAGTTCTGTCCCCTCTACATCATCTATAGGTTTCACGTTATCAACGCGGTGGGGGCAGGCTATCTGAGGGGATAGATCCGATATATCATATTCCAATTTCTTGTAATCTGCATCCTCATCGGTCTTCCAGTATGGATCCAACTTAAAATTCTTTAGCCTCTCTTTCATGTACTCTTCCGTGATCTCGTCTGCCTCGATCATGCCAGCCTTTCCCCCCATCTCAATCGCCATATTACACATCGTCATCCTCTCGCTCACAGAAATCTCTTTGACCGTCTCTCCGTAGAATTCTACCGCCTTATATGTCGCACCGTCCGCTCCCAGATCACCTATTATATGCAGTATCACGTCCTTGGAATAGACCCCTCTCGGTAATTTACCCTTCAGTTCTATTCTGATCGTCTCCGGAACCTTGAACCACAGTTTCCCGGTAGCCAGAACAGCGGCCATGTCCGTCGAACCTATCCCTGTTGAAAATGCTCCGAGCGATCCATAAGCACATGTGTGGCTATCAGACCCAACAATGAGATCACCTGGCTTAACGTGTCCTTTTTCTGGCATTATCTGGTGGCATACGCCCTCTTTTACATCATAGTTTAATACTTTTTGTTCTTTGGAAAACTCTCGCAGGATGATATGGTTCTTTGCGGCGTCCAAGGAGTCTGCAGGGGACTGGTGATCATAGATTATCACGATCCTTTCCGGGTGAGCAACCTTATCCGCTATCTCATAAAATCCTTTCACCGCCAGAGGTCCCGTTATGTCATTCATCATACCTTTAGCTACCTCTGCCTCCACAAATTCTCCCGCATGAGCATCTGACTTGCTTGCTCTGCTCATTATCTTCTCTGCAAGCGTTTTCGGTTCAATTTTTGATCCCATTTAAAAATCCCCTAAAAAAGTCGATTTTGGATAAAAAAAAGATAATGAGATCGAGGTCTATTGAAATGACCCCGTGGGCATCCTTTCTGTGTCTCCCCCCTGTTGATGTTATATATCAAAAATACTTTGATTTCGTTGGAGGGACGAGTATATAATATTTATATTTGGTCCTTGTACTCTGTTGTTCAATGATCCTGCATCTAATCGGCAACTTATCCGCTTTTTCCCTTATTTGTCTCATCAAAACAGAAGCACCAGTGAGAATCACATAAGGCTCGCCATCCTTCTCTATCTGTATGATAGCATATTCCCCTTCGCTAAAAGACGAAGGCCGAGTGGTCATATCTCTTATAACAATATTTTCATCCAATACGTCCTCTATGCCAATTCTTTCTCCCTCAAACATTTGAGTCGGCATATCTTCTTCTGTCAGATCTGTTATATCTTCCTCTTTATCTTTCCTAATCTCCTCCCCATCAAACCCCATATCATCAAATGTTTCTTTCTTTCGATCTCCCATCTTGATCAGCCCCTATTTTTATATCGTTATCTCGTGATATTTAAATTCTTCTAACATTCCATCAAAGTTATCTAAAACAATCCCAATAATCCCTTAAAATATGTCTCAATTCGTCCAGAGTCCTTTCAACTCGTCCTCTTACGTTTCTTCTCCTTCTATTCAAAACCTCTTTGTAAACCTCTGGCTCTCTTATCTTATCTATGCTCATTCCTGCCATTGCGGCTATTATTCCAAGATTGACGTAGGGAAGGCCTCCCTCCACGCTGTAACCACCCTCCAACAACGTCACCAATCTTTCCCCACATAATTTTTCTGAAAGTTTAACTGCTTCTCTCATCATCTGCGCGTAACCCTGGGCGGTGAGCGCCAATGAGGTCAAAGGATCTGTAAAGTGGTTATCCTGCCCGGCGGAGATCGCGATGAGATCAGGTTTAAATTCCTCTACGACAGGAATGTATATCTCGTTGAGGATCAACCGATAGGTATCATCCGAAGAACCGGGTGGAATGGGAACGCATATATTGTATCCTTCTCCCCTTCCGAGCCCGATCTCATCGACAAACCCACTTCCCGGATAGAGTGTCCTACCGTCCTGGTGAATCGAGATGTATAAGACGTTTGGATCGTTATAGAATATCTCCTGCGTTCCATCTCCATGATGAGCATCCCAATCGAGTATCGCTACCCTCTCTGCCATATCTTTCTCGATTACATTCTTGACCATGATCGCCATGTTATTCAGATAGCAGAATCCTGCGCCTATGCCCGGTTTTGCATGGTGCCCCGGTGGTCTTATCAATGCGAACGCGTTCCTTACCTTTCCATTGAAGACCTTTTCGGCCGCGGTTAAAGCTCCACCAGCCGCCAGAACCATCTGCTCATACATCCCGGCGGAGACTCTCGTATCGAGGTCGATGCTCCCCCCGCTAACGGCCATTCTCTTGAGCAGATCGATGTATCCCCTCTCATGAACCAGAAGGATCTCGTCTAAAAGGGCTTCTCTCGGTGGGATGATCCCGATTCTCGGGTCTTCGAATATACCTTCTTCTCGAAGTTGATCTAAAGTATATGCGAGCCTCTCTCTCCTCTCGGGATGTGTCGGACTTTGTTCATGCTTTAAATAAGCCTCATGGTATATTATGCCCGTTCTCATCTCGCCACCTCGCTCGATATTCCCGGGGAGATCTGAACTATGCAGTTTGATATCTGACCGTTCCTGTAGCCGCCCCTGATAACGTCATAAGAATCGAAATACGTGAGGCAAACGTCCTCAACGTCTTCTTCTGTTGCTCCCTCTTCCATTGCGAGCTCTCTAACTTTTTCTCTTGCAATACTAACGATCTCTTCAGGATCGAACGATCCTCTCTTCCCGATATCTTCAACCTCGCCGTTACAGACCATCTTTCCCCTATCTGTATCTATTCTCATATATAGCGCAAGGGATATCCTCGAGACCGCGGCACCCACGGCGTTGGCAACTTCGGCGTGTTCCGGGGTGATATATCTGCACCCCAATCTTCTTCCGATCATCGGAGCGAGATATCTCCCGAGATATCCGGTACAGATGATCTTGGATGGATTCACCTTTGAAGATTCTCTGCATATACTTTCGACGAACGCGTCTATGACGTCATCAGATAAACTTTTAGAGTCATTGGAAACCTCTTTCATCGCCTCTATGGACTTCTTATAATCGCCTATCTCCTCCCCAAGGCAATTCAATGCGTCTGTCGGTGTGAGGTATCTTCCGCCGAATGCAACCGCGTTTTCCCTCCTCTCCGGCCCGATCCTCAGAGGATCTTCAGAGAAGCGTATGAAAGAGTCGCCCCCTACCGGGATCGCCCATGCTTCCGCGCTTCTTACGAGGGTTTCATGTCCAAAGAGCGTTATGTACTCAGAAATTCTGGGTCTCCCATTGACGATCTCCACAAAATCGGTCGTCGTTCCGCCTATATCGACCACGAGTCCATCTTCTCCCGTCAGATAATAGGATCCCAATGCTGCGGTCGCCGGACTTGAATTTACGAGTTCCATTGGATTTTCAAGGGCGACAAAATCAGGAATTATTCCCCCGTCCCCCTTAAAATAAAAAAAAGACGATGAGACAGCTCTTATCTCCTTCGTAAGTGAATAAACTGATCTTTTAATCTTTGCGTTTAAGATCGTAGTTCCAACCCTTCTTGGAAAACCAAGACCTTGGACATCCTCACCTAAGGCGATCTCAGAATCTTTATATAAATTTAATGCCTCTTCATAAACTTCCTTCTCTAATGAAGGGTTTCTATTGGAGAACTTTCCTATTATGGCAAGGTTATCCTTTTTATCGCTTAGTTCTTCTCTTAGCTCATCTGGATCGATCTCTTCGACGATGTCTCCCCTGTGATTCACATATCCCTTTACAGTGCTTCCAAGATAAGAAAAATCTAAACCAGGCCCCGGGATAAGAATGATCTTCGTGGCTCCCCCCTTTCTCTCATGTAAAACATTTAAAGGAAGAGAAGAACTTACCACGATTCTATCCGCGTCTCTGCCAATCTTTTTTAGGGACTTGACGACACTTTCCGTCTCGTTGGGCGTCTTTACATAGCTTATCTCCCCATCTTCTATCTCGACGGCGTCTGTATTTGTGCCACCAACATCTATACCAACGAATTTCATTTTTTTAAACTTACCTGTTCTCCCCATAAAAATCTTTGGTTTTTTACTGCCTTGCCGGGTAACCCAATCTTTTATCTCTTTATCTTCACCATCCAACTCGAAACAGTGTTTTTTTTGTGCTCAAAACGATGATGAGCGTCTGATCGATCACGTAAAAAAGTAGGAGATAACATGAGTGATCTCTTGTTAATTGTCAGACAAGGCATGGAGGTGGAAAAAACTAAATAGTGTTAATCCATACATTATTGTTAATCCATACATTTTTCTGGATGAGGGAGGAGATTTGAATAGAGAGAGATCTGCTGGGGCAATAATCTTTAGGGAAGAGGGGGAAGAAAGATATTATCTGCTTCTATATCATCCGGTAGGTCATTGGGATTTTCCGAAAGGTCATATTGAAAAAAAAGAGAGCGAAATCAAGGCTGCTATAAGAGAAATAAAAGAAGAGACCGGAATTGAAAATTTGGAATTCGTAGATGGTTTTAGGAAGGAAATAAACTATAATTTTAGGAAAAGAGACAAACTGGTATATAAGGAGGTCGTGTTTTATCTTTCCAAAACCGAAAAAAAGGAGGTTAAACTTTCCTTCGAACACAAAGATTATGTTTGGCTTCCATACACGGAGGCGCTGGAAAGATTAAGCTATGACAACTCAAAAAATATTTTGAAGATGGCGGAGATCTTCATCGAAAATAAAGAGTAAAGTATGATGACGCAAAGAAATTTTCGGTGATCTCCAAAGGATTGGGAACGCCAATGAAAGGGATTGAAGTGAGTGTTCTGGCGGGAGGGGAGAAGTTACAGGTGAAGATGTGGTAGAACTAACCTATCTACCATACCCTCTTACTCAACTTAAACCATGGATGGAAGCTGATAATGCTCTCAATCGGAATTTTGTATTGATTGATTATTTTTATCGCAAGAAGAAGATCATGTATTCTCTCAGGGAGTAAGAAATGATCCTTTACATATCGCTTTCCCTTGTTTCCCATTAATTCTCGCTTATTTGGATTCCTCAAGAGATATATTATCTTATCGGCACCCTCCTTCGCATCGGATATTAAAAATCCATTTATTCCATCTTTTATTTGGAGCATTATCCCTCCAACAGGTCTTGTTATCACCGGTTTGCACTTCCATAGCGCCTCGGTCACGGTAAGCCCAAACCCCTCCTTTACCGAGTTTTGCATGATTACGTCAGATCCTCGCTGAATTGCATTTATCTCAAAATTGCTGAGATTGGGAAGAACAAGAATATGAATATCATCGTCTCCCTTTGCTTTTCTTTTTACCTCTTTTAATACTCCTTCGCCTTCTGGATCGTCCGAAGCCATACCACCTGCAATGATAAGCTGACAGTCTTCTCTCCGCTTCACTTCTTTATATATTGATATAGCACCAACTGGATCTTTCCACCGATCAAATCTACCGATTTGAGATATAATCGGCTTATCTCGATTTATATCATATTTTTCCAGTGTCTTCTCGATCTTCTCTTCTCTCAATTCAACGTTCTTATCTGATAAGGGGTCGATGAATGGCGGTATGATGAACTTCGGCAGAGGCCATCTGGATACCACGAAATACGCAGCAGAAAATATGACCGCATCGAAGGAATCAGCCCAATAGGAGATGAAATCCCATAATCTTTTATTTCTTGTGAAGGCATCCTCATCTATATCGATGTGACATCTCCAGAACCATTTCTGATCAGGCTTGCGAAGTTCTCTTGCAAGTGCAAGCGGTTGGGGATCATGCACAAATACAACGTCGTAATCCTCATCGATGATATTTGCTTCAATGTTCTCTTTTATGCACGAATTATAGGTATTCACCATCTCTTCAGTGAGAAGATCTTTCTTACCTTGTAATAGATTATGAAGGGATTTTGTAACCTCAAAGAACTTTTTATTACCTCTTATCACATTCCAATCGTCTTTTATTCCGATCATATTTAAAAATGGAACGGATGAATTGAGCATCTCTGCAACACCACCGCCATAACGAGTTGAGCTCAACTCAAGCATCTTTATCCCTTGCAACTCTTCGCTCAACTCTTTTAACGCTTCGATCTTATCCTCGCCGACGATCTTTGCGTATTCTTTTAGCGAATTCATAATTTTAACATCCAATTCAGGAATAAAATAACTTCGTTTTGATCTCTCAGATAAAACTTCGCGTTTGTATCCCGCTCTTTATCAGATACGAGGACCGTAATACCAGTATCTTTTAAATAGATAAAGGCGTCCTCATCCGTTGTATCATCTCCAATATAAATGGGAAACATTTTGTCTTTTAAAAGCATTTTCACTGCTTTTCCCTTGTTCCATCCCTTAGGACGGACTTCTAAAACTTTTGATCCCTGAACAACCTCTAATTCCTTATACTCCCTTAAAATTTCGTCAAATTTATCTTTTATTACGCCTGTATCTCCTTTAAAGGATCGATAATGAAGCGCAAGTGTGAATCCCTTATCTTCGATATAGATTCCATCTTTATTAAAATTACTAAATATTTCATCTTTTACCATATTTAATATTAGTTTTACGTTCTTCGCGCCTTCCCATATAAAATATTCTCCATTATCTTCTATTTCCATGCCGTGCAAACCGACAAATGATAAACCCCCTATATTCAACATTGATTTCAGGTCTTTTAGCATCCTCCCGCTGACGATTGAGACAAAAAATCTCTTTGATAGCTCGCGTAAAGTTTTTATTAATACATCAGTTGGAACGGCGTCTTCTGGATTATCTTTGAATGGAACGAGTGTCCCATCATAATCGAGGAATAGCGCCAAATTTGATTTTCTGATCTTCTCTTCCACTTCAGATAGATGATCAAACAGATGAGGCATATATCTTTCTCCAGCTATCAAAAAAAGTTTTAAACCACCAGTTAATATCTTTCTTCTGTATTCTTTCCTTTAAAGCGGTAAATCTTTCTCTCTTCTCCTTTTCTGGCATCTCCAATGCAATTTTTATCGCATCTGCAACTTCATCGATGTCGTATGGATTAACGATGATCGCTTCTTTGAGTTCTTCGGCAGCACCCGTAAACTCACTCAATATTGCCACTCCCAGATCATTCGTTGCGATATACTCCTTCACAATCACGTTCATTCCATCGATCAATGGTGTGATGAGTGCAACATCTGCCGACATATAGTATCCCAGGAGCGTTTTCTGTGGAATTCTTCGATAAAAATATCGAATCGGCGTCCAATCCATCGTCTCATATCTTCCATTTATTCTCCCAACGTTCTCATCTATCTCACGCTTCATCGATCTATATTCCTCAACCCTTGTTCTTGAAGGCGATGTAGCCTGAATTAGCGTAACTTTCTTCGTGAATTCTGGATACTTCTCAAGGAATCGTTCAAAGGCAAATAACCGATTCAAAATTCCCTTCGTATAGTCGAGCCTATCGATCCCAAATATGATCTTTCCGCTCTTCTTCCGGGTGGTCAAATATCTTGGTGCCTCGCTGAACGCATGATAATCGATCCCAATTGGAAACGATTTAACCTTTATCATCCTATCATCTGTGTTTATCGTCTTCTTCCTCTCATCTACGATAAATCCAAGATTTTTGGCGCATTCAATAAAATTTTGCACATAAGATTTCGTATGAAATCCAATCAGATCAGCCCCCAATATCCCTTCAAATATCTCTTCTCGCTGTGGAAGGTCGTTAAATGTATCCCAGTGAACCCATGGAATGTGCCAGAAGATCGCAATCTTTGCATCTTTATATTCATTTCTGATGGACTTAGGTAACAAAGAAAGGTGATAATCATGCACCCAGATAAGGCTTTCCTCTTTTATTTCCTCGATAACTGCTTCTGCAAACTTCAGATTCACACGCTTATAGCTATTCCAATATCTATCATCAAAGACCGCCTTTTCAATGAATTGATGAAATATTGGCCATAATGTGCTGTTTGAAAATCCATGATAATAATTATCTATCTCTGCCTTTGTGAGTCTAATTCTTTTCAGACTATATCTCGGATGCTCTGGTGGAAGATCGATCTTTTCATCGCCAAGAAAGTCAGCATCACTGCTTCCCCATGCGATCCATAATCCGGATCGCATGGTTGCATCAATCGATGAGACCAATCCTCCGATATTCTTTTCACATACAACACCAGTTTTTGACTTTTTATGTGTATATGGTTCCCGATTTGAGGCGATGATTAAATTATCGATTTTTTGGGTATCCATTGTGGCGATTATTCTCTTTGCGCCATATCCCATTCTAGCGTTATTTTAATCTTTTTAGGCGTATCTCCACCCCCGAATGTCTCCTTTTGAACATAGACCGTCTTTATCACCGAAGGTGTATCTCCCTCTATTTCCTTAAATCTTATCGTATTCTTCGTCTCCTTCTCTATCTCAAACTCTACCTCTCTCTTGTCACTCAATTAGATCACCATAGAATCATATCAGGCGTTTTATATAAACCCTTCTCATCACATATACCTCGGAGCGTGGATGCCCAAGAGTTGCAGCGAGTTCTTTACCACAATTCTGAACGCGTCCACCAGAGCCAATCTAGCATTCTTTAAACCATCTGGTGCATTTAATACGGGAATGTCCTTATAGAATTGACCAAACTGCTCTGCAAGCTCTCTTGCATACGTGGCGATGATATTTGGTTTTAAGCCATTCGCCGCCTCTTTTACTGCCAGAGGAAATCTAGAGATTTTTTTTATGAGCTCTATCTCCTGCTCTTCTCTTAAAAGATCAAGATCTGGTTCATCGTAGCTTCCACCCTTATCCAGTATGCTGCATGCCCTCGTGTGTGCATACTGGATGTAAGGAGAACCTCTCTTCTCAAAGTCCAACGCATCCCTCCAGTTAAAGGTGGTCGCCTTATCGGGAGATATCTTTACGATGTCGTATCTCACTGCCCCGACCGAGATGAACTTGGAGATCTTCCTCTTCTCTTCCTCATTCAGATCTTTTCTCCTCTTATCTACCTCCAAATATGCCTGTTCTTCGGTCTTCTCCAACAACTCATCCACGGAGATGAATTTACCCATTCTCGTACTCATAGATCCCTCTGGCAGAGAGACGAACTCAAAGATCACAATCTCCGGTTCTTTGTACCCCAAGATCTTTAAGATCACCTTCAATTGGCTCGAGATCAATTTGTGATCCGCTCCAAGGATGTCGATCATCCTATCGCATCTCTCCGACTTCCATGCATGATAAGCCAGATCCCTCGTGGGATATAGGGAAGTCCCATCTCCTCTTGTAACCACAAAATCTTTCTCAAAACCAAATTCTTCAAGATCCATCATCAACGCGCCATCTTCGTAATAAGCGTATCTTTCATCTTTTAATGAGGATATTATGCTATTCACATCTCCATTNAAGACAAATTGACTCTCTCTCACAAATTTATCAACGGATATATTCATCCCATCAAGTGTCAATCTTATCCCCTCCAAGCATCGAGAGACGAGATCATCAAATCTTTTAATGGTCACTTCATCCCCATCTTCAAATCTCTTCAGGAGGGAATCTACTTGCTCCTTCCTAAGATTATCAGCCCCCAAAAGTTTATTTGCCCCCGCATAGACCTTCGAGATCCCATGATCTATCTTTTTATCCTGATCTAAGGCAAATCTTTCCATCCCCCATGCGACGACCGCCACCTGTCTCCCCATATCGTTCACGTAATATTGTGTCTCTACGTCATAACCGGCTCTTCTCAAAATTCTTCCTAAACTATCCCCTATGATGGAATTACGTATATGCCCGATATGTATTGGGCCATCTGGGTTCGCAGAAGTGTGCTCAAGGAGGATGGTTCCTCTATAATGCAACGAGCCATACTCCTCTCGTTCAGATAGCACCTTCTTCAGGGTCTTTGATAAAAATTTTTCACTTGCGTAGAAGTTCAAATAGGGGCCAACAGCATATATTCTCCCTATCAGATAATATCTCTCTTTTATAACTATTAGGTGCTTTAGTATCTCTTCTGCCACGTCTCTTGGATCTTTCTTATCTTTCTTTGCAACTTTAAATGAGACCGTCGAAGATATATCTGCAATCTTGTCGTGAGGGTTTATAGGAATATCTCCATTCTCTCCAACTTCTCTTACTCCTTCTCTCAAACAATCTTTCACCTCTCGCTCAAAATCGGGAAACATTTAAAAATCTCCGATTTGCTCGCATTATACACCCACTCTAAATCTGAGTATGGCAGCTATACCGCCGAAGGCATTAAAAAACTGTTCTCCCTCTTCAGATTCAGTGGATATCATCTCTACCTTTGTTCCAGATGCTTCGGCGGTCTCAGATAATTCTTCGACGATATCTCTTCTCTCTATGATCTCGAGTGTTGAGCCACACTTGCACACCATATTATCCTGCTCATCACCATCGGCGGCTATCGTTATAGTCTCTTCTCTTCCGCAATTGCCACATCTCCTCCTTATCCTCTCCATCTTTAAATCTTCTGAGAGGAGTAAAGTATCTACCGCACCCGCTTTTAGGTTTGCCCTCACGAACTCTTCCCCGTAGGATGCGAGACCGTTCTCTTTAATGACTTCACTCATGAATCGATTTATCAGCTTCTTCTCCTTGGCGATCTCCATATCATCCATGCTCTGCGAGAGTTTATTCACCAGCTCGTAAAGACCGGATTCATCCGTGTATGATACGTCGAATACACCCAAAATCTTCTTTTGGAGGGCATAATGCAGATATTCGCCTTTGACAAATTCTTCCTTCGTTGGACTCGGACCTCCAATAAATATGCCTCTAAAATCCTCCCAATCTCCTTTCAGATACACATTACTCGCGGCTTCTCCTATCCGCTTATAAAATTCATTTATCGCGATCAACCTCAGCCGAGAAAATCTTGCCGCACTCTGCCCTCCTTTTCGCTGTTTGCCTGGTACATTTGACGTGAGGTGTCGTAATGCTTCAATTCTTTTTCCAACCAAAAGACCTACAGCCGCCTCTTTTCTATCTAAAACGAGGAGTTCAAAGGTTTTTTTATCTTTTAATATCTCTTCAAGAGGCTCTATATAAAATTCGGAACTGCATTGATAGCTATATGATAATACTGGCTCAGGAGGCTCCATAATTATAGATTCCATATCCGTCTTGTCCCCACTGAGTCGAACGGCGCCACAAAATATGATCAGCCCATTCTCTGGCGGCATTCGGTAGTATCTCAACCGAGAGAGGACGGAAGCCAGGGCACCCTGGACGTTCCTCCTCGTCGACTTGGATTTTATGTTGGATGCAGACCCCACTTCATCCTTAAGTTGAGCCGTGACATCCGAAATTTGTTTGTCGTGTGGTATGTATATGGATAAAAGTTCCGTTCCCTGCCCCCTCTTCTTTTTGAGCTCTTCAAGCGTTCTCTTAAATTTATATTTCTCCTGAGTAGAAAGTTCTGCCATGGTATCATCGGAGATCTTCTTAGCATTAGATATATCTTTTCTTATGAAACACCTGATCCCTCCTTCCCTAAAACCAAAGATGGAAATTTTTATAAGTGAGATGAACAGACAATAAAATGTTCTTTAGATCTCTTAGATACAAGGTTGGATAGACAGGACACCCGTATGAATACACCGATGGAGATAATCTCTGCATGAATACACCGATGGAGATAATCTTTTTTATCGTTCTCCTCTTTTTATCCGCGTTTTTTTCCTCCTCTGAAGTTGCCCTATTGTCAATAAGTAAGGCAAGGGTCAGAAACCTCACGGATGAGGGGATAAAAGGATCTAAATCGTTAAAAAAGCTCAAGGATGATATAGAAAAGACGTTGATAACAATATTGATCGGAAATAATCTTGCAAATGTTGCTGCAGCGGCATTAGCGACCTCGATGGCAATAAGAGCATTTGGAGATGTCGGAGTAGGCATCGCCACCGGCGTCGTAGTGCTCTTGCTCTTAATATTTGGAGAGATCACTCCAAAGTCTTTTGCGACAAAGAACAAAGAAAAACTGGCTTTATTGTTTTCAAGGCCGNTATATGCTCTTTATGTCTTCTTAACCCCATTAACGATCTTTTTTTCGTTCATATCTCGTGGAATGTTTGAGATGACAACNCTTGAGGAAGATTCATCGCTGACAGAGGAGGAACTGAAAGAATGGATAAATGTTGGAGAAGAAGACGGGGCGATAGAGCGGGCCGAAGAAGAGATCATGTACAACGTCTTACGTTTTGGAGATGCCACCGCTAAAGATGTGATGAAACCAATAGAAGAGATGGTCTCTGCCGATGTAAATTCTTCGGTCGAAGAGATATTGAAGCTCATGGTTGAGTCAGGTCACTCGAGGATCCCGATCTATAGAGAAGATGATGTGGTTGGGGTCATTCACGCCAAGGATCTATTGCTATCTCCCTCTAAGAATAATGATCAAAATTACAAGAATGGCTCTTTAGAGGAGATGATGCGCGAACCATATTTTGCTTTTGAGACGAGAAGGATCTCAGAGCTTTTGGGTGAATTGAGAGGTGGAACGCATATAGCAATCGTCATCGACGAATCTGGGAAGGTAACCGGCTTGTTGACGACGGAAGATATCGTCGAGGAGATCGTAGGAGAGATTCAGGACGAGTTCGATCGCGAATAAGATATACTATTTGGGAAAAAGCGTATATACCGGAATGAAAAAGATAAAAAGAGTTAAAATGATGAACCGAAAGACCAAGATATTTCTCTGTTTGGCGTCCGTTATAGTGCTTTCGCTCTCCATCGCTTCGGCTTATGGAAATGCTGCAAGTTTTAAGTTTACCAGCGATAATATACCTAATAATATACATCTGAGTTTTAAATCAGACCCTTCTACCTCCATGACCATCGTGTGGGATACTTCAATTCCGGCGGGAAGTTTTGTCCAATACGGAATGGATCAGCACTATAAAATGGAAATGGCCGCCAAAGGAGGTAAAAGATCTTCATTTCT
>RXIL01000008.1 GCA_004212085.1 Candidatus Methanolliviera hydrocarbonicum | reverse complement strand
GATGAGGGTATCGATCTGCATATCTATCATCACGTTTGTTCCACGATAGAGGCCAAAGGCTACTGTGGTAAAGATGAAGAGAAAATCAACTCCCTCATAGTCGGTCATCGTCCTAAGGGTTTGAGAGAATATCTCGGGATTCCATCCCGAGCCGGACAAATCTATTGGATTTCGTACGCTCGTTCCTGGGTCTACCTCTTCGGGAATGATCTCCCTCAGTTTTTTTCTCACTTCATCCGGAAGCGAAGGTACGAACAATCCTTCACTCTCACAGTTGTCTGTGGCCAAGACACCGAAACCTCCACCAGTACCAATGATCCCTCCCCGTCTGCCCTGTGGCGGTTTAAGATACTGAAACGGTAGAACCATATCAACCAACTCTTCAAGGTCTTGAACCTGTATGATACCCAACTGATCAAAGAGGGAGCCCCAGATAGCATTATCGCCAGCCAATGCTCCTGTGTGGGAGACCACCGCTTTGCTTCCTGCATCGCCCAATCCTCCCTTAAGTACAATTATAGGTTTAGTTCTTGCTGCCTCTTTCAACGCACTAACGAGGCGTTTTCCATCTTTTGTTCCTTCAATATAGATTATTATGATCTCTGTTTGTGGATCATGGGCAAGATATTCCATGAAATCACATTCATTCAAATCTGAGGCGTTTCCAAAGCTGATGACCTTGCTGAAACGGATGCCTCGTACCGCTCCAAGTTGAACAAGCTCGATAGAATTTCCGCCACTCTGAGAGAGAAAAGCCACATTTCCGCCCTCTTTGGGGAAGGAACTATCGAAGGATATCCCGGAGCTGGGGCAGTATATCCCCATGCAGTTTGGCCCTATAATCCTCACCCCTCCCTCGCGAGCGATATCTGTAATCTCCCTCTCAAGATTAATTCCTTCTTCCTCTCCTGTCTCACTGAAACCTGAGGTGAAGAGGTGGATGGATTTCACTCCCTTTACTGCACATTCTCTCATAAGTTGGGGGGTAAGACTTGCTCTGATACCACAGATAACATGATCTACAGGTCCAGGAACGTCCAAAATACTGGCATAAGCCTTTAAGCCTGATATTTCGCTGACCTTGGGGTTGATAGGATATATCTCTCCCTGATATCCAAATTCTCTCAGGGGCTCTAAGAAAGCTATTCTGGTGTAATTCAAGGGATTTTCGGAGACACCCACCACCGCTATCGACCTGGGATTGAAGATATATTCAAGATCTGGCATTATTTTTTTACCTCCTATTGTCTCGTGGCATTAGAGAGGTTATACTTAACCACTTCGCTGATGGCTTTGGCGGCACGGGCAATGGTAGGATAGATGGGAAACCCCGCCTGAATGCATCTCTCCTGCTCCGTCACGATCGACTTCCATCTCCATTCCTCGGGAGAATCGGCAGATCGCATCACCACGGCCATCGGCTTTTTACTTTCCTTACCGATCTGGATAAACATGGCTACTATCCCTTGAAACATTCCCTGCCACTCTATGCTTTCCAACACTCTCTCTACGGCAGTATCACAGATCAAGAGGTCAAACTCGGGGTGCTTGGCGATCAATTCCATCGCATAAAGAAGTGCCTCTAACATTATGCCTGCACCCTCTGCCGTAACGGAAAGGTCTATGGGATTCTTTATTAGATTTCCTTCATGGGGAAAAAGTCTTTTAAGTTCAGCTACAATATCAGATGGAAGAGGAGGAACCGTTAAACCATTGTTTTCACACTCATCTGCCATAGCTACACTTCCACCCCCTCCAGCGCCCGCAACCCCCACTCTTCTACCCTTGAGAGGAGACAAAAATGAAAGGGTTACCAATATATCCACCATCTCTTCCACCGTGTCGGCCTGTATCACACCGGCCTGTCTGCAAAGTGCATCCCATATCGCTCTGCTTCCGGCAAGACTGGCGGTGTGAGAGGAGACCGCCCTTGAACCGGCATCCGTCCTCCCACCCTTGAGAATGACGGTAGGTTTCATCCGAGCGGCTTCTTGGAGCACATGCGGAAAGTGCTTTGTATCCCTCACCCCCTCAATATAGACAGAGATTATCTTCGTCTCCGGATCGTGGGCAAGATAGCGTATAAAGTCGACCTCATTCAGGTCGGAAGCATTCCCATAGCTGATAACCTTACTGAAACGAAGACCACGAACTCCCCCACGATAAACTACCTCGAAGGTATGTCCCGCACTCTGGGAGAGGAAGGCAACAAAGCCGCCCTCTTTGGGAAAATTAGCAGAGAAGGAGATGCCTTCTTTGGGATGGTATATCCCCATACAATTTGGTCCAATCAATCTAATTTTATTTTTTTGGGCGGCGTGAGCGATCTCTTCCTCCAATCGTATGCTCTCTTCTTCACCGGTCTCAGCTAATCTACCGGTGTATAGTTGAATCGCTTTAACTCTCTTTGTAGAACATTCTTCAATAAGTTTGGGAAGTCCAGATGCCGGGATGGTAGAGATGACATAATCTACCGAGCCTGCGATATCTCCTATTTTAGGGTAGGACTTTAGCCCTAATATTTCACTTGCTTTGGGGTTAACAGGATAGATCTTTCCTTCAAAGCCAAATTCGCGCAAGATCTCAACATATCTATAGCCCTGTTTCTCGGGGTTTCTAGATGCCCCCACCACCGCTATTGACCTGGGATTGAAGATATATTCAAGATCTTGCATTATTTTTATCATCCGAATGGCATGAAGATTAGGTCTACATTATAAAATTGACTACTTTTGGAGTTGTATCACAATATTTCCTCGCTCCCATTTATCCGCTTTTTCGTATATTCCACCAACCCCTCTCTCATAATCTCTCGAAGAAATGGTGGCATGAGCTTTATGGCATAAACCCTATCTTTTGTTATATCCCTCAATACGCCGTCACTCATCTTCACCTCTATGCGATCTCCCTCATCTATCTCGTCCACGTGATCACATTCTACAGGAGGTAATCCCAAGTTCACCGCATTTCTAAAGAATATCCGTGCAAAAGATTTTGCGACCACACAACTTATTCCGGCACCCTTCACTGCAAGAGGAGCATGTTCCCTGCTTGAGCCACACCCAAAGTTCACTCCCGCAACGATGATGTCGCCGTTCTCGACCTTCTCTCTAAATCCGGGTCTTACCCCCTCAAAGAGATGCTCGGCGAGTTCTTTTGGCTCGTTCAATACTAAATATCTCCCTGGAATGATCGCATCCGTATCTATATCATCTCCAAATTTCCATGCCTTTGCCATAATCATCTCCTCTCGAAATTTTCGTACGCATCGATTACATCTTCCCCCTTTACAAAGACCATCCCTTCTTTCTCTGCATACTTCTTTGCATCTTCTTTCGAGAGAGCTCTTCCACTATTTTCATCCAGCATCTCACAGACGACCATCGCCGGATTTATCCCGGCAATCTTTGCCAGGGCAATAGACAATTCAGTCTGCCCCCTTCGATCATGGGTCAAATTATCGGATGCCCTCAGTATTGGGACGTGCCCGGGGCACCTGAAATACTCTCCAAAATCAACCTCTTCTCCTTTCATCACCCGTTTTACCGCTTTTCCTATCTCTCTTATCGTCAAAGACCGATCTATATCAGTTATTCCTGTAAACGTATCTATATGATTTACCCAGAGAGAGAAGGCAGATTTCGAGTCGTATTTTAGGTCACCTTTCCTCTCAGTTAGGTTAGATAACTTAAAAGAGCCATTGTCACCGACATATTCCAAAATATCGGTTATATAGGGAAGACCAAATTTCTTTGCAGCATCGGGATGTATCGAAACACAGATCAAACCCCCACCATCTCTTCTCATCTTTGCCACGTCTTTCGGCGTGGTCAGGATGGCGGGAATGACCAAATCTGTTTCCCCCTCCCTCTCCTCTGAATCGAAGAGAAGGATTGTTCTACCCTTTTTCAGTTCTCTTACCCCATCGTCTATCATAAACTACCTCCACTATATCACCGTCTTTCAAGTTCAATCTTTTTCTCAAATTTTTTGGAGAGACTATCTCCATCAGGTCTTTTGAATAGTGAGTTCTATCCGGGACGATTATTGCCCCCTCTGTACCGTTTATCTTTATCTTATAGCACTTCCCGCCGCCAAACGTTCTTTTTTCAGATCTGAAGGGGTCTATCTTTACGGCGTCGATCTCACTCAACTCTCTTACCCTCAATATACTCTCTTCATCGATCTTCAAATTCAACGTTCCGGGAAAGGGGTCAAATCCAAGTTTATCTATCAACTGTCTTCTATAACCGTCTAAGGAGATGTAATATTGTCCTTCCCCCAATCCCGTGAAGACTTCCCCTAAAAAGACTATCGGGGCTTTCAAGTCCTCAAATATCTTTTTATATTCATAATATTCGTTTCTTAAAATGTTTAGCCCTCCCTCACTTATCTTTATGTATTGCCCATCGCCAACGATCTTTCTCTCTATAAATCCCTTATCCTCCAGATCTTTTAATCTTCTGGCAGCGGTCTGCATGCTCGTCTTTGTCTCCTTGGCAAATACCACAGAAGATATCTTGAGAGTCTGACATCCCCCGAGCAGTGCAAGTCTCTTTAATGCTTCCGTCTCTCCTGTCATATCATCTTTGAGAATCATCCCTATTTTGGTATTTAAGGGTTTCGATCCTTCATCTCACTCGCAAATATATGTGCCTCTCTTACGGGTTCCGGCAGTTTATATCCTCTTATAAAATGTTTCACAACAAAAAAAGCGGAATCTACCGAGATCAGATTTCCTGGTGTGATATATATCGGTTTNGCNACCTTCTTTGATTTGTATGCGTATCCTATCTTCTTTCCATTCNAGTATTATCGGCTCCTTCTCGCCGACCTCTTCCGGAATCTTGCAGGAGCCGGAGAACATATTCTTTACCACGCCTATAGTAGGCTTCTTTAGAAGTACGCCGATATGACTCGCCAATCCGATCCCTCTCGGATGGTTTATCCCCCCACCATCAAATATTATGATATCAGGATCGATCTTCAACTTATCGATCGCCTTCAAAGCATTTTCCCCCTCTCTATAAAATAGCAGTCCTGGAATGTATGGAAAATCGATCTCTCCTATGTGATATTCCTTCCCTACGACCTTCATGCTATCATAATCCATCAAGATTGCCGCAGAGATTATCTTCTCATTTAGAAAGGCGGAATCTACGCCCGCGATGTATTTAACCTCATCAAAATCGTCTCTCAGTACCACCTCTCTGCTAAGGCGTATCTGCTCCTCCACCAGTCTCTTCGTATCTATCCCTATTCCATCACCACCATCTCTATGGTTGTGAATACAGGTCCCCTGACGTCGATCTTCTTTTTTTTGCCCATTATATACCGTTGCACGTGCTCTTTTACACCTATATTTATATCTCCAGGAGTTTTAACTGCTCTAACTCTTATTTTGCATTCTTTTACTCCGCATTCCTCCGCTCCGAAGCTATCAAGTGTTAAAAGATTCTCAATCCTACTCGCTGCAAGTTGGGAGAACGCATCCAAGAAAGTTATACCCGTATCCGTTCCTCCCTCCATCAATTCGGAGAACCTCTCATCTGCAGGAACCGCTAATATATTCCCGTCTTTCACGATGATCTTATTTATATATGCAGGCCCACATAATTTCGTATTCTCCTCGGGCTCGACGATATTTACCTCTATTCTTCTTCCATAAATCTCACCTCGCCATACAAAAAATTTACAGGGGCTCTTCTCCGTCCCGCATCTTGCACATGCGTCTTTGATCGAGTTTGCAAGTTTTAGTCCCTGATCCGTCTTTGGCGTCTCTTTCAGATACAAACCTCTCGATATCTCTCCGTCTGAGAGTTCTTCTCGATAAAATTGTGGATAGACGAGTTCCCTTATATCTTTGCTGTTGTAGATGATGATCGCAAGTCTCTCAACGCCCAATCCTAAATTCATCACGGGATACGGTATGTTGTATTGGGCAAGCGCTGTAGGTGAATATACGCCAAATGTCGCTATCTCTACCCATCCATCGCTATATTTGGTGTTAGAACCGAGCAGGGCTGGATGGTATGCGAAGACCTCCGTTTGTGTGCCGGGAATGTAATATTTACTCCTCTTCTCATCCAACCTGAATCTAAAATCTTCAAAGCCGAACTGCGCGAGTAAGGACTCCGAGATAGCTTTGCCGTCGTCCACTCCCACGTCTTCATCCATAATGACACAAGAGGCCGAATTATAACATTGAAGTCTTGTAGCATCTTCCCTCTGCTCTCGTCTGAAACATTTATCCACGGAAAAGAGCTGCATTGGTAATTCTCTCTTATTTAACATCTCACCAAGCGTTATGAACCACCCAGATGTCATGTGGCTTCTAAGCGTCTTCTTCGTCGCTATCGGTGAAAGCTCCTTGAACTCAGGGAAAACCTCGCCTATGATCTTTGTTCCACAGAGGTCATCGATGGAAAGTCTTTCGGAGAGGACGGAGATCAGATCGTCCCCCTCTATCCTTCCTTTTTTATAGGCGTGAAAGCTTTCCTTCATTGCCTCTNTCTCCTTCTCTTCTAAATTTCTTCCGATGATCTCCTCAATCTTTGTTATCTCCTCTTTAGATATTCCAATGTTAGGTCTCGGAAGCCCCGCGAGATAGAAACATCTATCCAAGACAGCCAAAGATTCGTGGCCAAACTGTCTCTTCACTTCTTCTTCTTCCACAATTACTGGATTGACGACTTCTTCAAACCCCATTCTCAAATAAGCCATTCTAAGATTATTTATAGTCTCAAATATTGGATGCGGCTTTCCATATCTGTATAAAAGACGAGGATACCTCTTATTTATATCTTTTACACCTAATATTTCCTCCCCGCTCAGCCAGGATGCTTCAAAATTCTCGTCTGCCTTCTTTTTATATTCCGCCGGATCGAACTTCATATGACCCTCTCTCGTTTGTACTCATGCATCATATTTTTGATCGCCTCGATCTTTCTTCTCTCCTCCTCTTCACGATTTTTCTCCTTCCACTCATCGATCATGCCGTCAAAATCCGTTCTATCAATGATGCCAAAGTCCTCGACACGTTCGAAGATCAAAGATCTCTGGCTAACTTTAATGACCACCTCTTCTGCTGAAAAGACAGGAATACCCATCTTATAAAACCTCTCTTTTGCCATATGAGACATCTTGGACCCTGCCATCACCGCTCTTATACCAAATCCGATCAAAATATCTGCCGTAAATCTTCCTCCCCCCGTAGCATCCTTCAGATATACTATATCACCGGATTTTATTCCCATTTTATTATTGAATTCCAGTATGGAATCCCTGTTAAAGTTTCCAATCACCTTAACAGGATAAAATCTTCCGGAGGATTCCAATATTTTTATCTTTCTGTACAGATCTATCTGCTCTGAAAGGGACTTAATTTTCTTTTTAAGTTTAAAAATCTCCTTTCCCTGTCTTTTGATCTCTTTCTCTCTTATTATTATCTCCCTTTCTCTTTTTATTCCTCTTCTTTCGCCTTCTTTTAGTCTCTCGATATATTTTTTTAATCCTTTTATCTCCTCGTCCTTCTCCTCTATCGTGCTCTTTAGATAGTTGTTATGTTCTCTGATCTGTTGAATCTGCTCCTTTATCGATTGGAGATCTTTCTCCTTCTCTTTTGTCTCTTCGCTCTTCTCCTCTTTTTCCTCTAAATCCTCTTTTTTTGGAGAGTGAAGATGAATAGCAGATTTCAGCGAAGATCCCTTTAGAACTGCGGCTTTAATATCGTCTGAATCAATCCATATTGGCGTCTCTTTCTCGATCTTCTCGAACTTATTTTTGAATTTTTTATACGCGTCCAACGCCGCAAAGAGGGCGTCTCGCTCGTGAACGTTTGAACAGTCGTATCCTCGTGTGATATCCATCTTGTAATCTGTAGGTGTATCATCAGAAGAATGGATGATCGCATTAAAATCTCTCTTTACTTTTTCAACGGTCGATGGCACCGGATAAACATCCGTAGCAACTATAACAGGTGTTCCTTCATTGGAGATAGATCTTATCATATCCGATAATGAGGAGTTTCTCGAACTGCTTAATCTTAGAACGTTTCCGCCAAGGTCGAGAATTGCGATAGCGGAGGTGGTTCCGGGATCGATTCCTACAATTATATATCTTTGCCCCCGTGAAAATTTTGAGAACTCCATTGCATCCTTCGTGATCGGGGAGATCTTCACCTGCACATCACACCCTCTCTTAGACGAGATGCTCAAATTTTTTATATTATCCTCGACGATGAAACTGCCGCTTCTGTATCCTCCAAAACCCTTTTTAATACTTAGTCCATAGTCAACACCTCTTTTATCTAAATATCCTTTGATTTCTCTTATCTTTAGTTTTACCATCCCGTGAACCTTTCTCTTATATCTATTTTGGCTCCAACCACCTTTTCCAAGACTTCTCGCCCTACTGACTCTTATCTTCGTCCGATCGCTTATATAAGAGACCTCTCTTCCGATCCCCATCTTTGCCAAGCAGGCACAAACCATTGCGGATTCTAACGGGCTTCTTTTATTAAAACTTATATTATATCTCGCGGCAAGTTTACTCAATCCCTCTTTCTCTGTCACCTGAACGAGTTTTGTCTCGTAAGGCAGTTTTTTTAAGAATGCCAATAGTTCCTTTCTATCCTTTAAAAGTTCATATATGTTATCGACGGCCAATATCTCCGGATATCTTTCTTTCACCATTCTAATAAGCTTAAATCTGCTGATCCTCTCGTATCTCTTTATATCCTTACCACCTTCGAAGATCGCCAATGCATATTTCTGTTGAGTCTTAGATCTCGGAGATCCCTTGAATATGTCCACCCCAAAGATCAGATCTCTTCTCAATTTGACTATCTCCTGGTNATCCTNTTAAATGCCCCTTCGAGATCCGTCTTTAACGAATATTTACGTGAGAAATGATTTATAATATTTTTTATATCCNGCTTTAAGATTTCTTCCGATCCCCCAAAGCCCGTCTCCACATATTGTGGCCAATCTATCAGAAATACTTCACCATTAGATACCAAAACGTTATATTTGCTTAAATCTCCGTGAATTATCCCGCGTTCGTAGCTCTTCTCTACCTCATCCAGAATTTTATCGAGGAACCACCCCGGATCTTCGAGATCAGCTCTATTCAATTGGCATCCATCTATCCTTCCCATGACATTCACGTGTCTGTTGCTTGCGATGGGCTTAGGGACGGAGACGTAAGGATAGAGTCTTTTCAACGCCTTCTGCTCCCTGAACGCAGATTTTTTTGATATCTTGACCCATTCTTCCTTGCTCATGCCTGGCCTGTTCTTAAGAACATTTTTGAAAGATATCCCTTCACGATGCACCTTCAATACACCTTCTTCATCTCCATTCCCGATCGATTCAAAGACATCAGACTCCTTTCCGTATCCTATCTGGTCCCCAACTGCCTTTATGGCATTATTCTCATATAGGTATCCCAGAGAAAGCATATCTAAGCCAGAATACTTTAAGTTGTATCTCTCTTCATGGTATTCCACCAGTTTGATCTTGGATAATCTTCCTAAGAAATATGATACATCCTTCAGATCCATCTTTGTAAACGTCGCAATATCCTCTAAATATACCATTCCCCTTTCTATGGCATGTAATATCCTAAAATCTTCTCTTCTCAACGTTTTATAGAGATATGCGAGTCGTTTTATTCCTCTTACTTCTTCCACCCCTTCTAAAATTTGTCGTATTTAACGAACATGAACTATTGTGTTTGGTAGATATAAAATGTTCTCTCTCCTNNANAATGTCGTGTTNTCTTTCTAAAATAGAAANATTTATATACTTTTAGTATTATNAGTTTTACATAAGGTAAAATATTATTTACAAAATGAGGAGGTGAAGAAGGATGGAAAATAAAAAGGAAATAAAAAGAGTACAGGTGATATTCTTGGTGGCATTGTTGGGGAGCATTGGGCTGGGATACGCTCTCGGCTTTCTAATTGGGAGCTATTGGGTAGCTTTCTCGATAATCCTTGTTGGCGCCTTGTCTTCTGCGATCTATATTAAGAGGGTGACAGATAGGTACAAGCTTGGTGATGAGAGATCCGACTACATCGATGGAAGAGCAAGTGCTCTGGCATTTAAGATTAGCTTCGCAACTTCAGGCGTTCTCCTTGCTGTTATTAGTGGAGTTTATGTTGAGCTGGAGGTGCAGATTCCATCATTGGTTGTTCTTGGTCCTATCGTTGCTTTGATGGGCTTCACATACGCCATCTCATCGCACTACTACACCAAAAAATACAGCTGAGATAACGAAATGAAGAACAAACTAAAAGTTTTTCGGGCAATACACGATCTAACGCAGGAGGCTCTGGCAGAAAAAGTCGGCATGACGAGACAGACGATAAACGCGGTGGAAAAGGGAAAGTATAATCCTTCTTTGAATCTTGCATTCAAGCTCGCCGGATTGTTCGGGGTGAAGATCGAAGATCTATTCATATATGGGTGTGATGAGGATGAAAGATAGACGGAGTACATCTCCATCAGAAACTTTATATATATTTCCTATTAAAAATAGTTAAAAAGACCAAAAGAGGGATTATATGGATTGGGGAATGAAAAATCGTCTGGCACAAGTGATCAAATCTGACGGGCATTGTTTATTCATGCCGATAGACCATGGATATTTTCAGGGTCCTACGAGGAAGTTGGAGAAACCCGGTGAAACCGTTGAACCACTTCTTCCTTACTGTGATGCTTTATTTGTTACACGAGGGGTATTACGATCATCGGTCGATCCAGAAAAGAGTAAACCGATCATTTTAAGGGTCTCTGGTGGCACAAGCGTGATTGGAAAAGATCTGGCAAATGAGGGAATAACCACTTCTATAGAGGAGGCCATTCGACTTAATGTCTCCGCTGTAGGGCTATCCATCTTTGTGGGAAGTGATTATGAACGAGAATCGTTATTGAATCTATCAAAGCTCGTTAATGAGGGTGAAGCGTATGGCATTCCGGTGATGGCAGTAACGGCTGTGGGTAAAGAACTGGAGAGAAGAGATGCTCGCTACCTCGCTCTAAGTTGCCGCATCGCCGCCGAACTGGGTGCAAAGATCGTCAAGACGTACTGGTGCAAAGACTTTGAGAAGGTTGTGGATGGCTGTCCCGTTCCGGTGGTTATGGCGGGTGGCCCCAAAACGGAGACAGAACGTGAGGTCTTTGAGTTCGTCCACGACGGTCTCCAGAAAGGTGCGATCGGTGTGAATCTGGGAAGAAACGTCTGGCAGAATGATTATCCTGTAGCGATGATAAGAGCTTTGCGTTTTATCATTCACGAAGATGCCACCCCCAAAGAAGCTAATGCATTATTCAACGAGATTAAAAAAGGCGAAGCATAATATGCGGGTTGCAACGTATTACAATAACCAAGACGTGCGATTGGAAGAGATACCAACGCCGAAGATTGGGCCAGACGAGTTGTTGGTGCGCGTGATCGCCAGCGGTATCTGCGGCAGTGATGTGATGGAGTGGTACCGCCTCAAAAGGGCGCCCTTGGTCTTGGGGCATGAGATCACCGGTGAGATCGTTGAGGTGGGAGAAGATGTGGAGCATTACAAAGAAGGTGATAGGGTCTTTGTCTCTCACCACGTCCCGTGTAATACATGCCATTACTGTCTGAATGACCACCATACGATCTGCGATACCCTGCACAATACAAATTTTGATCCTGGCGGCTTCGCCGAGTACATTCGCGTGCCGAAGATAAACGTAGATCGTGGAGTATTTCTGCTGCCCGACGAGGTCTCTTTTGAGGAGGGGGTCTTCATTGAGCCACTGGCATGCGTCGTTCGCGGGCAGAGAATCGCACACATAAAAGCCGGTCAAAGCGTGCTCGTTATAGGAAGCGGTGTTTCGGGATTGTTACATATACAACTGGCTCGTACGATGGGAGCGGGTCGCGTGGTGGCGACGGATATCATCGATTATAGACTGAGTGCTGCGCGACGGTTTGGTGCCAATCTTGTAATGCACGCCGAAGAGGATGTGCCGACGCGCCTGCGTCAGGTAAACGATGGTCGAGGTGCCGATCTCGTGATTGTGTGTACAGGTGCCACAGGAGCAGTTCTCCAGGCATTACAATCGGTGGATCGTGGGGGCACAATTCTTCTCTTTGCACCGACGGAGCCTGGCGTCACCATTCCAATTCAACCGAACGACCTTTGGAGTAACGGGATAACGATCACCACCACCTATGCAGGCAGCCCAAAAGACATCTCCATAGCGATAGAATTGATCCGCAATCAGAGGATAAATATACGCGAGATGATCACCCACAGGTTGGGTCTGGCGGAGACAGGGCTTGGTTTCCAACTAGTTTCAGGCGCCGATGATTCTCTCAAGGTGATCATAGAACCTCAGAGGTAATAGGTAATCTCCCCAAGAAAAGCCAATCAAAGTACTGGAGCCATCTCTCCACCCACACCTAGACCGCCGTGAATGACAGCTATTTTATAGGGTGCCTTTCCATATTTTCAGTAGAGCGGATAAATGAAGATGATTATTGAGCAAAGGTTAAATTAAAGTTGTTCAAAGCCCCTCTATTGTATGGAATGTATGGAATACATTTGGCCAGAAATGATAAGGAGAATTTTGCCATGAATAACCTGAACTTATTTTTTGAGCCGGATTCTATCGCTTTAATCGGTGCCACAGAGGGAATGAAGTTTGGTTACGTCGCTACAAAATGTCTTTTAGACTCCAAGTTCAAGATATACTTAGTAAATCCCAACGAGAAAGAGATCATGGGTGTTGAAACCTATAAATCTGTTTTAGACATACAGGATGATATAGATCTTGCCGTTATAATGATACCCGCTAGGTTTGTGCTTACGGCGGTAAAAGAATGCGCAGAAAAAGGGATCAAAGCAATAATTATCGAATCTGCAGGTTTCTCTGAAATTGGTGAAGACGGAAGAAGGCTTGAAGAAGAGATAGTGGAGATATCGAGGAAGAATGGTATGAGGATTATAGGACCAAATTGCCTCGGTGTTTTAGATACGCACAGCAGTCTCTCAACGACAGGAATGTCAACAAACTCTTTGAAGAGAGGACAAATTTCAGTTATAACCCAAAGTGGTATGCTTGGGAATATTTTGACGGAGTGGATGCCATCTCAGAATGTGGGATTAAGCAAAGTCATCTCCATCGGCAACAAATGCGATGTCGATGAGGTTGATCTGTTGGAGTATCTCGGCAACGACGATAGGACAAAGGTCATTACAATGTACCTTGAGGGCACTAAAGATGGCAGAAGATTTTTAGATGCTGCAAAAAAGGTCACCAAGAGAAAGCCAGTTTTGATAGTCAAGGGAGGTAGAAGTGTAGAGGGGGCACAAACTACGGCATCTCACACAGGAAGTATGGCTGGAGAAGACAGGGTTTATGAAAGTATGTTCAAGCAGGCGGGTATAATTAGAGTTGACGATTTTGAGGAGCTTTTTAGCTTTGCCAAAACATTTGAATACCAGCCTTTACCAAAATCTAATAGAATTGCTATAATAACAACATCTGGCTCATTGGCAGTACTTGCATGCGATGAATGCGCAGTTCAAGGATTGAAATTACCAAAACTATCAGAAGAAGGTATCAATGATCTAAAAATGGAGGTTCCAGATTGGGTCTCTGTTAAAAACCCCTTAGACTTGGGACCATCCATGAATTATTGGTCACCCATCGAAACCATATTGAAAGATGAAAATGTGGATTCACTCCTTGTTATCATGGTGGCGCCTTTGGAATCTTTTGGTGGGAAAGACGTAATCGATGCAATGTTCTTATCTCTCAGAGAAGTGCTTTCCGATCAGGGGGGCAAGACGGTATTATTTTGCACAATAGGTGATCCAAATTTAACGATCAAGAACGCAAGGGAAAATCTTGAGAGATATAATATTCCAGTTTTTACATCGTCTCCATCTGCTGTCAGAGGGATTGCAGCTCTCTATAGATATAAAAGATATTTGGAGAGATGCAAAGTTGTGGACTCACAAGAATCAAATCACTAATCTTTTTTTGATCTTTGCATACTGGTACATCGCACCCAATGCCTTGGTGGCGGTTTCCATATCCCGGTAAACTGGATATCCATTATTTCCAAGTTCGAGGCAGATTTGATCGACACCTTCCAATCTCGGACCGTATACCCAGAAAGTCATCGGCTTATCTTCAGGATTTTTAATATCATTCAATATTTGGAGATAGAAGTCCGCGGGCAAGAGCCCTCCATAGAGAACACAGAAGATGCAGTCGACATTTTCATCATTCAAGATCGCCTCGATTACTTCTCCATAGGGGAGTTCACCACCCAGAGCAACCAGCGGACCCAAGTCCGAAGGGTTTCCCACGAGTGTGGGGTGAATCTTGGACAATTTTTCATTCGTTTCCGTGTAAAGCTTGGCAAGGGTTAGCCCGGACTCCGTCGCGGTATCTATCGCCATTATTCCTGCCCCTCCCGTTATAGTAATTATTCCCAATCGGTTGCCTCTCGGAAGTGGTTGACACGAGAATGACCTTGGAATTTCCAATAGTTCCTTGAAAGAGTTGACCTGTATTATGCCTGCCTGTTTAAACGCAGATTCATAAATTTTTTGATCTCCTGCCATAGAACCCGTGTGTGACAAAAGCGCCTTTGTGCTCTCTTTGCTTCTTCCGGGTTTTAAGATCAAGATTGGCTTCTCTCGAAGAACCCTTTTTGCCACCTCCAAAAATCGTCTCCCATCTCTTATACCTTCAAGGTGCATCGCGATCACCTTCGTATCAGGATCCTCCGCAAGGTATCCCAAGAGGTCGCTCTCATCGACGTCGCATTTATTGCCGAAATCGCAGATCTTACTGATTCCATATCCCCAATCTTCATAAGGTAGCGCTTGAGGACCAATTATACCCGTCTGCGCGGCAAAAGCGATACCTCCTTTTTTAATCTTATCATAACCTATGAGATAAGTTGCTGTCACCATGCCGGTCGCAGTATTTACGGTACCAACGGTGTTAGGTCCGATAATCCGAATTCCCGCCCGTCTTGCGATCTCGACGACTTCATTCTGTAACTCGGTTCCTTCTCTATCCTTCTCCGCGAAACCATCCGCTCCGATTATTATACCCCTCACACCCTTTTCTGCACAATCTTTTACTATCGAGGGAACTTGCCGAGCGGCTGTGACTATGATTGCCAAATCGACGGTTTCTGGGACGTCTCTAATGGTGGGATAAACCCTTACGCCCTGAACCTCATCGTAAGATGGGTTGATCAGATAGATTTTGCCAGAATATCCAAAATCATGCAGATTTTTCAATACCGCTTGACCGCCGAACCAAATCTGTGATAGGGAACCGATTATTGCCACGCTCTCCGGCTCAAAAAAGGGAGAGAGATCGCCTATAGATTTTAACTTTCTCGCTTCTTTCTCAGTCATTATTTCTTCACCTTGTTTTNCGTTAATTAANTTTAATCCCTCTTAGACATTTTCATATTCATACATCCTATATAATACATTTGCAGCTCTTTCTNGGNTATTATAAGAGACCGTTCTCTCATNCGTAACGATAACTTCATCACCGCNTGTGAACACAGAGATAATCGGTTTATTGTACTTATAATACAATGCAAGAAGAAAAATGAGTTACGAAAATTTTAAATAGAATAAATACAACTAGGAAGAGGAAGTGATGAAATGGAAAACGTGCTTTGGAAGGCGAGAGTTTTTGCGCTATGGATACTAATGACGTTAGCTTTCTTGAGCCTTGGTGTATTAAATGTTCTTGGCTCCACAGAGGCGATGCATCTGGGAACTGGGATGCGGGTTCTTTGGGCAATTTTCTTTTTGGTCCCGATGATCATGGCATTTCTTTCTCTGATATTAAAAGATCCGGCCAATCGGTGGACAAATCTGTTCATGGTCCTTTTGTTTTTTAACGTCTGTAATGTCTGTAATTTACAGGTGCACCTGATTCAACCTCGTAAACCCGATCTGTTATTGATTATCTGTTCGATGATCGTATTTTCAGTGTTGATCATCTGGTATTCGTGGAAATGACGTATAGAAGCATGAAAAGGAACGATCTTTCTTTCTTAGATCAACCGTGGATCCTGCGGTGATGATGACCGTCCTATTACCTTTTGGGAGAGGTAGGTTAGAGAATGCCGCTGTCAAGTCCAATATTTCGCTAGTCGTAGATGCTTGAATTATTCCGGCCTGCTTGAATGCTGCATTGTGAATCTCTCTTGAACCCGCCAACGCACCAACATGTGACCTTGCCGCTCTGCCTCCTGCCCTCGTCTTACCGGCTTTAAAAACGATTACCGGCTTCCTCTTTGTGACCTTTTCAGCGACATCTATAAATTTCCTGCCATCTTTTATACCCTCGATATATGCTCTGTGCTGACGCCTTCAGCGTGGCATCCCAAAAATCTCTGATTTTTGAGGACTCACGAATCTGTTGAAGCCAATTCCTTGAGAAGAGCCTGATAAAAGGATCTGTACTCCAATATTCCCACTTTGAGATATAAAGGAGATGCCACCTTTCTTGGGTATAATTGGGGGCATCAAACCTACCAACTTTGCCTTAGCCCCAAAGATGCCCATACAGTTGGGACCGACGATCCTGATACCAGATCTACTCGCCAATTTGAGTATTTCTCTCTCAGATATCTTCCCTTCCTCACCAGTCTCACCATATCCGGCTGTGATAACCACGGCAAATTTAACACCCTTCTCTCCGCACTCCTCGATCACATGGAGAAGAGCGGATCGTGGGGTGGCAACAATACCGACATCTATCCCACCTGGAATATCCTTTAAGTTGTGAAAGGTGGGGACGCCGGAGATGTTATCCTCTTTCGGATTCACGGGATACAATCTGCCGGTGTACTCCCCATTTATTATGTTTGAGAGAATCATATTTCCCCATTTATTGGGATTTACCGAAGCGCCAATAACGGCGATAGAACTGGGCTCGAAGAGGAGGTCAAGGTCTATCATGGTAAAGACCCCTTTCATGTATCTCTAATCCATATCTGCACATCTTTAAATCACCATCCTTTTTATTTTAATAGCTTTAACACGGTTATGATGGTTATATAAAGATTAGGGTTGCCCAAAAAATAAATCTCTCTATCTCTCCTAAAGGGTGAGATAACAGCTTATCAAGGCACAAAAAACGATGAATATATAACCAATGATATCTTATGCTATGCTTCCCGGAGCATTCTTATGCAACATGAAATCACACAACATGGAAAATTGTTAAATGAAGATGGAAGCCTTGCCCATAGAGGATGGTCCAGACAGCAATTACTTGAATATAATCGAGAAAATATTTCTGCCGGTTGGTATAGAATAAAGGAATGGGATTATTATTGTGCTCTTACATCTGAATATGGGATCGCTCTTACCGTTGCAGACAATGGATACATGGGTCTCATCTCTATTTCATGGTTGGATTTTAATAATCATTTTTATAAAACAGATGACATTATGAAATTGTTTACCAAGGGTAAATTAAACCTACCGAGGAGTTCAGGGTCAGGCAATATTTATCATGAGGACAAAGACATAAGCATTGAAATTGTTAAGAATCAGGACAAAAGAATACTTTCGTTTGATTATCCGAACTTTCACGACAAACGGGGAATAAAAGGTAATCTTACTCTTACTCAAGACCCAGATATGGATACTATGGCAATAGCTACCCCATTTTCCAAGAAAAATCATTTTTATTACAATCAAAAAATAAATTGTATGCCCGCAGAAGGCACTATTACATATTCGAATAATAATTATTCTTTTTTAAATGATACCGCTTTCGGTGTATTGGACTGGGGAAGAGGCGTCTGGCCATATGCCAATATGTGGTATTGGGGATCTGCTTCAGGGAAGATAGATGGTAAACCATTTGGTTTTAATCTAGGGTATGGCTTTGGTGATACCTCATTGGCAACTGAGAATATAGTTTTTTATAACAAAATTGGGTATAAATTGGAACATGTCTATTTTAATATCAATCCCAATAGTTATGAAAGGCCATGGGCATTCACAAGCAATGATGGTCGTTTTGAGATGAATTTTACACCGATATTTGATAGATATTCAAATACTAATATCATTCTATTAAAATCAGTGCAGCATCAGGTCTTTGGACATTACAATGGTAAAGTAATATTAGATGATGGGGATATATTACACGTGAAAAATTTATTGGGGTTTGCGGAAAAAGTTCAAAATAGATGGTAAGATACCCATATAACGTTCGCATGGTGTTCTGAACGATGGACGAAATTTTGAAACTTTAAAGTAACAAAAATATTTAGATGATAAAAACAAATAATAGAGAGTTTTGAATAACTTTAATTTAAGCCTTTCTCACTTTCATTCTTTATTTTTCGATCTTATTCGGCCATTTTTCTGTAGTCTCTTTTAAAAATCAG
>RXIL01000069.1 GCA_004212085.1 Candidatus Methanolliviera hydrocarbonicum | reverse complement strand
TTTATTTTTCTCTAGATTAGATCTGCAGAATATTGAGAGCAGATAGGAGATCATACAGATCAGTTTGTTCATCTTGAAGTTCTTTTTTGGAAAAATCAGTGTTTTGAGCAAAAAGCCGAAACTAAAGGTTGTTTACGAACCAAATGTTCGTTTATCCTTTCCGATATGCTTTAACTGCGCCCCATACATCTCGATAAGTTCTCTCTTCGTTGTCGCATCTCCCGGATCCTTATCGTCGCGCCATCTCCCGGTGAATCGCGGGAATCGTATTGCAAGACCGGAATTTTTCCTGATCTCTCCAAACGCACATGTGTGTATCGGGCTAAGTGTCATCTCGGCTCCGAGAACCTCCATCACGATTGCCGGCGTGAACCAATAATCTGCCTCAATCTTAGATATAACAGATTTGTCCATCTCTTCTATCCTATATCTTCTGAGCCTCTCCGGTAGATCGATCAAGGTCTCATCGTCGAATCCTGTACCGAGCTTGCATACCGTCTCAAACCTATCCTCTTCTGGGTCATAAGATACCATCAATAGGGCCCCATAAGTTCCTGCCCTCCTTCCTCTGCCTGCAAAGGCGCCGATAACCACGAGATCCACCGTATCGGTCATCTCAGATTTGTACTCTCTCTTGTACTTGATCCAGTTCCACCCTCTTGCGCCCGCCTCGTATGCAGATTCGGTGGATTTTGCGACCACCCCCTCACAACCATTCTGTATTGCCTCTTCAAAGTACTGCTCGAAATCTTTCGAGTTTTTTACGATCTGATGATCCGATATCCTTATCTTATCGGATGGTTCTATAATCTTGGTCAACCTCTCTCTTCTCGTCAGGTAATCCTCGTTTGTAAGATCCCTCCCATCTACATATAGGCAATCAAAGAGATAGAGCGTTACAGGATAGTCTTCAATTGCCTCGACGATACCGTGCTTTCTGCCGCGTCGGTGCGATACTTCCTGGAATGGCAACATCTCATCTGTGTCCGTATTCATTGCTACACACTCCCCCTCAACTATGCCGTCTTCTGAGAGAAAAGACTCCCTTAGACTTTCTTTTATATCTGGGAACTGATCTGTCAGATCTTCGAGTCTCCTCGAGAAGAGCTTCACCCCCTTGTCAAAAAAATGTCCCTGTATTCTTATGCCATCATACTTGTATTCGAGTGCGCAGCCCGGCACGTGCAAATGCCGCATCTTATCTATGATCTCCTCTATTGAGGGAAGACGCTCCGCTAACATAGATTTTACCGGTATTCCCGGTATCATTCCAAACTTCTCTGGCGATAGACTACCTATACCTCCTTCCGATAGAGATCTGGCAATGGCTCCAAGATCGGGGTGAAGATTGTATGCCCTCTCTACCAACTTTTTATCCGATTTATGGGCGAAAGCAATTGATAAAGCATCTATAATAGTCATATCACCTATCCCAAGCCTTAGTTTTCCTGTTACCGTCTTTAGAATGAACTTACCCTCTTTTGGCGTGGCAGATCGCAGAAGAGCTCTCAGAATATCGATTTTTGTCTTTTGAGAGCCGGATCCACCCGTGCTGGCAATCTTTCCTATATCTTCATAGACCTTCTCGACGGTCAATGGTTCTGTCGTTCTCTCATCTTCTTTATCTTTATTGCGCATTTGAAGATGTTCCATTTTCAAGTTTGCAGATGTTTCATTTGCAATCATCACCACCTCGGTCACAAGTCCGAGATCGCCCATTTCTTTACGTATCTCCTCCAGATCTTTGATACTTACACCTGAGACAAGCGATATGGCTTTCATGGATAATTTTTCTGCCATCCCAAGCTCTACACCCATGAAATCCGGATAGAGCTTACCCTGCGTCAGATATACCACCCGATCTATTATCTCAACAGGCGTGGCTCGGAATAGATCCACTAGATACCCCGTCATCTCGAGCCGTTTGCTGGTCTTCTCTACCTTCTCATAGATCTTTACCAGATCCGCATACAACAAATCGTTCACCCCCTGCAGATCTCCACAAAATTTTTAAATATTTTTTCTCCCCGCTCCGTATGATAAACTTCCGGATGCCATTGAACTCCAAAGATTGGCCTTTCTCTGTGCCGGATAGCCTCGTATTCACAGATATCAGATCTCGCAAGCCTCTTTAACATTGGAGATATCTCGACCACCTCATCTCCGTGAGAAGACCATACTTTGATCTTGTTTGGCATATCCATAAATATATCGTCACCATCCAAGATCTCAACTTCCACCTCCGCATACTCCTCCTTTCCTCTTCTAACGCTTCCACCGAAGGTATTTGCGATTATCTGATGCCCGAGACAGATTCCCAAGAAGGGTAGATCGATCTCTTCCAGATAGCTTTGAGATCTTCCTGACCTCTCTAACGTAGGCCCCCCACTCAATATGATCCCATCTGGATCTTCTGAGAGGAGTTCTTCTATAGAGATATCGTTCTCAACGATCCTATTACCCACACCTAAATCTCCCAAAGATCTGTGGATCAGATGGCAATACTGCCCGTGGTTGTCTATGATTAGAATATTCAATGATGGACCGGTCGGGATTTGAACCCGAGGCCTCTACCATGCCAAGGTAGCGATCTTCCAGCTGATCTACCGGCCCTTTAATTCAATGGTAAGGATAGTTTGGTGCTTCATCCGTTATTAATATATCGTGTGGATGACTTTCGACTGCGCCATTTTGAGTTATTCTTATGAGTCGTGCTTTTTCCTGCATCTCCTCTATGTTTGATGCCCCCACATACCCCATAGAAGATTTAAGCCCACCCGCCAACTGGAATATTATATCGGAGAGGGGGCCTCTGTACGGTACCGCCCCCTCGACACCCTCCGGAACGAACTTCGTCCCTCCGATACTGGCATACCTATCGGTTTCACCCATGACGCCGAGGGAACCCATTCCTCTATATTGCTTGTACATCCTGCCTTTTATCGTTACAGGCTTCCCAGGAGACTCTTCAGTTCCTGCGAGGAGGTTTCCAAGCATTACGCAATTGGCTCCGACGGAGATCGCCTTGGCTATATCGCCTGAATACCTAATTCCACCATCTGCGATTACCGGGACGCCGTATCTTCTGGCAACTTCTGTAACCCCTGCCACCGCAGTCAACTGGGGGACCCCCACACCAGCGATCACCCTGGTGGTACATATAGAACCTGGGCCGATTCCGACCCTCACCCCATCCACAAAATCCACAAGTTCCTCCGCGGCATCTGCGGTGGCGATATTTCCCACGATTAGATCCGCGCTCACATTCTCTTTTATCTTTTTTGCACTCTTTATCACATTTATATTGTGTGCATGGGCACAATCAATAACGATCACATCCGTTTTTTCTCCATCCAATCTTTTAGCACGCTCCATATCGAATGGTCCTATTGCTGCGCCCACGACGAGCCTGTCCTCGTCATCCCTTGCCGCAGTTAGATATTTTTTCCTCTCTATTATGTTGTGCATCGTGATCATCCCGATGAGGTCATCTTTTTCGTTTACGACGGGCAACCTCTCTACCCTACCATCATACATCTTTTCAAAAGCCTCTTCGTCCGTCGTATCTTCTCGTGCAGTGATCACGCCCTTCGTCATTATCTCTTTAACAGGCTTATCGCCCGACACACCCCTCACGTCTCTCTTACTCACGATTCCAAGCAATCTTTTACCGTCCACGACCGGAATTCCACCGATATTTTCAGATTCCATCAAATCAGATATCAAAGAGGTGGGTTCCTTCGGAGACGTGGTTATCATCTTACGGGTAATGAGCTCATCGGAGCTTTTTACCTCATAAACCTCTTCAAGCTGTCTCTCCATGGACATATTTCTGTGAATGACGCCGAGACCACCATTCCGCGCCATAGCTATTGCCATCTTAGATTCCGTAACGGTATCCATCGAGCTGCTGACGATAGGTATCTTTAACCTTACATTTTTAGAGACCTTGGTATCAAGGTTTATCTGGTTTGGCTCCACCTCTGAACGATTTGGGAGTATCAATACGTCATCGAAGGTTATTCCCGGTCTCACATCCAACTTCTCTATAAACATCTTATACCGTCACAAGCTCTTTAATCTCTTTTACGAGCTCTTCTTTTATGGAAGAGCTTCTATCTCCCCCGCAGACCACTCCTCTCACACCGATTATATCTGCATCCAGAGGAATTATCTTCTTTATATCGTCTATATTCAGCGAACCTGCCAACGCGACATCTAACCCCATCTCGTGTGCAGAATCTATAAAACCTTTAATTTCCTCAGTCGACAGGAATTCTAATGTAGATCTGCCATCTTTTACCCCGGTATCCACCATGACGACATCAACATCGTAACCTTCGCATATCTCGGGAAGCGTTAAAGGAGAGACGGAGTTTATCCTGTGGCAATCGGAATAACCGGCAATTACCACTTTTTTGTTGGAATCGTACCCCTTTATAGCTTTGCTGATTTTTGATACCATCTCTTTGGCCTCTTCTTCAGTTTTGACACCATATAGGCCAGTTTTAATATAATCCGCTCCGGATACGACTGCGCCTAAAGCTGCCAGAGATGCGGTCCCCGGCTTAAAATTGAAGTCGCCTATGGCGGCACTTAAGGGGATATCCTCTGGAACCATCTCCCGGATGGCTTTTATTACCCAAGGAAAGTTTGCTCCAAGAGAACCCTCCTTCGGATTTTTCACGTCTACTATATCTACTCCTCCTCTGACGGACGCATCTGCCTCGTCTATATTTTTAGGACTGACCAGCAATTTCATCATCGATCACCTATAAATCTTTGGATACCCAAAAGAGAGGGGTTATATTTAAATGTTATATCTCCAGTATTTAAATTTGTATGCCATTTAAACTGATCTTTGTTATGGACGTCTCAAACGGTCTGGTGGTCCACGGAGTTAGAGGAGAGAGAAATAACTATAAGCCGATCTCCGAGGAGAGCAAGATCGTGGAAAATTCCGATCCATTAGAGATTATGCGCGTGGTGAAAGCTAAAGAAGTTTATATAGCCGATCTTGATAGGATAATGGGGGGGGGAGATAACTTCTTGCTCATAAAAAAGATCTCGGATAAGGCAGAAGTGATGGCAGATATAGGGGTTAGAAGTTTAGAAGACGTGGAGATTGGGCACAAATACGCAAGCAAGATAGTTTTAGGCACGGAGACGGTGCCTATGAAAGTTATAGACGAAGACACATATATAGATGAAGATCTGGTCAGCATGGATCTTAGAGGAAAAGAGTTGTTGTGCGACGACCCGAAGATTCCAAAAGATCCAAAAAAATTTTTAAGCGAGCTTGATAGATACGATCTGGACGGTATTATAGTTCTCTTTATAGATAGGGTTGGAACAGGATCGGGGATGGATCTTGAATTTTTGGAAGAGCTCAGAGGGATGTCCGTGCACCCTATGATCTTTGGGGGAGGAATAAGGGGATTAGAAGATCTCGATAGACTCAAAGATATTGGAATGGACGGTGCATTAGTTGCCACAGCNGTTCATAACGGCAAGATACCTTTAGATCTGTTGAGCTGATCATTTAGGGGTANTAAAGATGGTANTTTCAGAAGCAGAGGATTTGAAGAGATATTCTTTTGAGATTGGGGCAATAAGACCGCCTTCGGAGGGAGGAAGTTATTCTCTCTTGATAAGAGCCACGCGCAACTGTCCGTGGTCCAAATGCAAATTCTGTTATGGCACACCGTACAATCGAGAGAAATTTCAAATGAGACCGGTGGAAGATATAAAGGAGGATATTCAATCCGTGAAACATATCGCCGATGGGATAACTGTTATAGCTGAAAAACTCGGCGGAATGGACTGGGCGGGGAAGGTCATCGATCCGTTGTTTTTGTATGAAAAAGATTTTGAAGAGCTAAATGAGAATGAATCAAGTAATCTTCAATCTCTTGTAAACGTCTATAATTGGCTCTATTCGGGTGGAAGAACGGTCTTCTTGCAGGACGCAAACAGTTTGATTATGCGCCCCGCTGAATTGATCGAGGTGGTAAGATATCTTAAAGAAACGTTTCCAAGTATAGAGCGAGTTACATCTTACGCTCGATCGAAGACGCTTTCAAAAAGATCTCTCGAAGATCTAACGGCAATAAGAAGATCGGGGCTCTTAAGACTACATGTTGGCCTTGAAAGCGGGGACGATGACGTCTTAAGATATGTCAATAAGGGCGTTACTGCAAAGGAGCAGGTTCTTGGGGGAATAAAAGCTAAAGAGGCAGGTTTTGAACTTTCAGAATACGTAATGCCTGGCTTGGGCGGAAAGAAGATGTCGGAGCAACATGCGAGGAATACAGCAAGCGTTCTAAATGAGATAGATCCAGATTTCGTCAGATTGAGACCATATACTCCAAATCCATTAACGCCGCTCTTTGAAGAATGGACGAGTGGAAATTTTGAGTTATTATCACCGTATGGATACCTGAGAGAGATGAAGATGATGGTCGAAGATTTAAAGTTCAACGGCAGACTGTGCTTTGATCATGCGATGAATTTTTGGCGCGGAAGAGATGGAAGACCACTCTTCAGGATGGATTATGGTGGGTATAAATTCCCTGAAGAGAGAGATGAAGTTTTAGATCTCATAGGAGAAGGGTTAAAGATTAAAGAATCGAGACACGTGCAACGAATAGAATACCTGATGTGAGTCTGGGACGGATGAAATTTAAGGCCACTAAGAGAGAAAACTTTGGGTCAGTGATAGGGATTTTTCAGGAAGATAACAGAAAAGTTTTTAAACTATTATTGCAACGCAATCGAACATGGACTTTGGATTCAGTGAAGATCAAAAGATATTTAGAGACAGTCTTAGGGATTTTTTGGAGAAGGAGATTGTCCCAATAGCAGACGAGAAGGAGAAGATAGGTAAACCTGCAACGAGAGAAGAAGCGATAGATATAGGAAAGAGGTTCAAGAAGATAGGCCTCAGTCCCGATATTGAGGATATAGGGGGATTTGCAAGCGATCTCTCGACTGTTGGGCTTGTGGCAGAAGAGTTGGGGCGTGTTAGTCCGAGTGTCGCTCTTCTTGTGGGCTATTCTCTCTCTATTCCGGCAGTGATCCAATTTTTACCCGACGGAATGGATCTAAAAGAGAGATTGCTCCCGAAGATGAAGAGGTCTGAGATAGTAGCCACCTATGCTCTAACCGAGCCGGAGGCGGGTTCTGACAGTAGAGCTATAAAGAGCACGGCGGTCTTGGATGGGGATGAGTACGTCATCAACGGTAGTAAGACCTGGGCGAGCAATGGTCCAATCTCAAATCTAGCTCTGTTGGTTGCGAAGGTTGAGAGTGGAGAGCAGGAGATGTTTTTCATTGATAGAGAACAGTCTCCATACGACTCAAACGAGCTGGGGCATCTGGGCCTTAAATTTGGGTCAACCGGGGAGCTTTTCTTGGAAGACTGCCGCGTTCCTGCAGAGAACACTCTGACAAATGTAATAGGTGCGGTAATGTCTAGTGGTAAAATGGAAGAATTAACAAAAGATCTTGAGATGCCATCAGATTCGCACGTGATGGAGTTGTTTGGTATGATGAATCCTGTCTCCCTCGTCTTGGCATTTCTTCGAATCGGGATGGCATTTATGGCAACTGGTATCTCTCAGGCGTGTCTCGAGGCATCGGTAAAGTATTCAAAGGAGCGGGTGGCGTTTGGCAAACCGATCGGTAAATTCCAGTTGATTCAAAATATGCTCTTCAAGATTGCCACGATAACGGAGACATCTCGCCTACTCGGGTACAAAGCTTTAGATTTGGCTGCCAATGGAGATCCAGAGTTCCGTATGGCATCTTCGATGGCGAAGGCGTATGCGTGCAAAGAGGTGGTGGATGCGGCATCTTACGCAATAGAGATCCACGGCGGAAATGGTCTCTCAGACGAGTTACCGATAGAGAGGTACTTCAGGGACGCAAGGATGATGTCGATCCCCGACGGTACGACCAACATGAATACACTGGTCGTTGGCCGCGAGCTCTTAGGGCCGGGGTATTCGGCGTACGTCTAATCCTCTTCTTTTTTTATTTATTTTTATCTTCTCGATCGTCCCCTCTCATCGATCAAGTGCCATGGTATCTTTTTTTTTGGCCTATGGAAACTTGTATTCATATTAGAGTCTATAAAAGACCAAACGAGCGGCGATCTATTTGAAATGAGGCGACATGTTTTTATATGATAGAAATATAAAAATGTAACTAACGACCATAAGCTTCGTGGTAGGCTTGATACCATATATCGGGCGGGTCACCGCCCCGATAATAGGGATAATTAGCGTAATACCCTGGATCGTGCTGATGATAAAGGCGTATCAGGGAGAACGCTGGAAGGTTCCGGTTGCCGGGGATTTCGCNGAGAAGAATATGCATATGGNGGGATNAAAATATCTTGGGTCGTGGCGTACGTTACCGAGAGCGGATAGAAATCCAGACGCACGCCAAAGACTATCTTACTTTTGCTATCAGATTTTATCGGTTATTGCCTTTTTTTAAAAGTAACGTGATTAAAAACAATATAAAAGTTTTTGAATGAGATGACTGTTCTTTCCACNATGAGTCGGATAGGTGTGGGCGTTCTGGTCTCGGGCCGGGGGACGGATCTTCAATCTATAATAGATGCATCAGAAGAGGGGAAGATAGATGCAGATGTAAAGGTGGTCATAAGCAATAAAAAAGATACCTATGCTTTAAAAAGGGCAATAAAACATGGTATCAACGATGTTTATGTAGAAACGAAGGGGAGAGAAAGAGAAGAATACGAAGCGGAGATGGACAGGATTTTGAGGGATCATGGGGTTGATCTGGTTGTTGGTGCCGGATGGATGAGAATTCTGACCCATTTTTTTGTAAAGAAGTGGGAAGGAAGATTGATAAACATTCATCCATCGTTATTGCCATCTTTTGCGGGGACAGATGGCCCGGGAGACGCTTTTGGATATGGCGTAAAGATCGCGGGATGCACCACCCATTTCATGAGTGAAACGGTGGATCGTGGTCCGATAATTTTGCAGGCGGCCATTTTGGCGAGAGAGAAAGACACAGAAGAAAAATTGGCTCAAAGAATCCTGGATGCCGAGCATCAGATCTTGCCGAGAACGATCGATCTTTTTTCTAAGAAGAGGCTCATCATCGAGGGAGAAAAGGTGAGAATACTTCCCGGAGATTCATGGAAAGAGAAATATCCCGTGATCCCAAACGTCTTATACAGTGAAGGATATTGATTGGCTCTTCTCTCTGAGAAGATTCGGGATTAATCTTGGGCTCGAGAGAATAAAGAAACTATTGGAAAGGATGGAGCATCCCGAAAAAAAGTATGATCTCATTCACATCGGAGGGACAAATGGGAAGGGGTCTGTCTGCACATTCATAGGATCCATCCTCAGCGAGTCGGGTTATAAAACCGGTGTCTATACTTCTCCATCTCTAAATAAGATAGAAGAGAGATTTGTAATAGACGGGAAGAATATCTCCAGGGAAGATCTTTTGGAGATAATAGGCGAGATAAGGCATCATGCAGAAGAGCTGGGTGCGACATTCTTTGAGGTTACTACGGCGATCGCGCTGAGATATTTTCAACTAGAAAGAGTGGATTTCGCGGTTTTAGAGGTGGGGCTTGGGGGGAGATTTGATGCAACTAACGCCGTTAAACCGATCGTTTCGGTGATAACTAACGTATTTAAGGATCATACAGATATATTGGGAGATGAGATAAGTGATATCGCGTTTGAGAAGGCTGGTATCATAAAGGAAGGAGTGCCCGTCATAACCGGCTGTGCGGAGGATGCGCTCGGGGTGATAAGAGATGTTTCAAACGAGAGAGGAAGTGAAGTTAGGTTAAGAAAAGGATTTAAAAGGCTTTATTTTGGAAAAGAATTTCAAATATTTGAAATAGACGGATACAAATTAAAGACGGGGCTCTTGGGTGAGTATCAGGGAGAAAATTTGTCTTTGGCGCTGGGTGTAGCTGATTATCTCAAAGAAATGGGCTATACGATAAAAGAAGAAGCTGTGGCAAGGGGTGTTGAAGAGGCTAAGATTAATGGGAGGTTGGAATTTATCGAAGACATTCTCTTGGACGGGGCACACAACCGAAGGGGCATAGAAGTTCTATTTAAAACGTTAAGAGAGTTCAATTATGAAAGACTCATCTTAATTCTTGGAATCCTTGCCGATAAAGATATCAACGGAATGATATCGGAGATTCGGGCGGATGTTGTCATAACGACGAGATCTAAGAATCCCAGAAGCGCGGATCCAGAGAAGATTGCAGAGAAATTTAAAGGATGCGAGAAGGTATTTATCACAAGAGATATTGAGGAGGCGATGGGATTGGCAAAAGATATTGCGTCCAAAGGAGACCTTATCTGTGTGACTGGATCGTTGTACCTTGTTGGGGAGGCAAGAGTAATACTTTATGGGTGTTAAAAAAATTTCTTTTGGGGGGAAGACGTTGACAATGGGAATCTTAAATGTTACTCCTAACTCCTTTTACGAAGGTGGAAGATTTCTCGACGCTGAAGAAGCGTTGGAACATGGATTAAAACTCGTCGAAGAAGGAGCTGACATCATAGATATTGGTGGAGAATCCACGCATCCGGGAGCTCTTCCCGTTTCTGCAGAGGAAGAGGAGAGGAGGATATTACCCGTCATAAGAGGACTTAGAAACGAGATAGACGTGCCAATATCCGTTGATACGTACAAGGCAGAGGTTGCAGAGGCGGCGATAAAGGCGGGGGCGTCGATGATAAACGATATAAGTGCACTAAGATTTGATGAGAAGATGGTTAGAATGGCGGCAGAATATGGTGTAGCAATCTCTTTGATGCACATGAAAGGCACCCCGAGGGATATGCAGTCCAATCCTTATTATGAAGATGTGATGGGTGAGATAATATCTTTTTTGGATGAGAGAATAAGATTTGCATTGGATAATGGGATTTCTGAGGATAAAATTGTGATCGATCCTGGAATAGGATTTGGGAAGAGAACTGGGAGAGGGATAGAAGATAATTGTATAATATTAAGAAGGCTCAAGGAATTAAAGTCGTTTAAGAAACCTATTTTGGTCGGAACATCCAGAAAAACGTTCATAGGGAATATATGTAATAAACCTCTCCCGGAAGGAAGATTGGATGGTAGTTTGGCCACGGTGGCGATCGCAGTAGCAAACGGCGCTGATATCGTGAGGGTCCACGACGTCAGAGAGACTAAATCTGTGGTGGATATGGTGGATGAGATAATAAGATAGTAGATCTGCAAAGAGCATCATAAAACGCAAGTTCTTCCTTGCTAATATTCATTTATTTCTCCTCTCTTTTCTGCTTCTCTAAATTTCATCAGAAGATTTTATATAGAGAACTTTGCAAAAGTCCCTAAATCTAAATAGCCTCTGCCCTTTCTTTCCATACTTCTCATTTGGACACCAATATTCTGATATTTTGATATTAAATCTTTTCAGCAACCTACAGACACTACCAATTTTTAAAAATAACAAAAAATTAAAAAAAGAACAAATATTCATTTTCTTTGAGCCAATTTTTATGTTTTTTATAGCCAGGTAGTATAATCTTAACCTTATCCCAAAATTTCCTGGAATGATTTTTTTCTTCAATATGCACTATCTCATGCACAACAACATAATCAATAACTTTTAAAGGTGCCATAATCAACCGCCAGCTGAAATTTAAATTCCCCTTTATACTGCACGACCCCCAGCGCTTCTGAGCATTTGTAATATTTATCTTATTGTATTTAATTCCTGAAGACGAAGAATACCGTGCTACTCTTTCTGAGATTTTGCTATATGCTTGCTTTTTATACCACCTGATAAAAACTTCTCTCGCATTTTCAACATATTCACTTGATAATATAAAACTATTATTATCAAAAATGATAGGAGGATATGTTTTATCAGTTATAAACAGTTTATAGATATTTCCCAAATACAAAAAACCTTCACCGTTTACAAATTCTTTCTGATCTGTTTTTTTATACTTCTCCTTTGCAAGTTTCTGCTTTTCAGAAATCCAGAATCTCTTTTTATACACAATTTTTTGAATTGTTTCATAAGAAGCATGCTCAGGAGCTCTAACAATCAAGCTCGCATCGCTCTTTATCTCCAATGCAAATGTTCTCCTTCTTGTCCTTATTATTTTGTCAATCTTAATGTCATCCATTGTTATCTACCAACATCTTCTGCCATAGCCAAATTAATAAAAATATATCGAGAAAGTCAAATTTATTAAGCCTTCAGATGGTTTAATGTCATTCGTCGAAAGGGAAGAATATAAATCCAAAAGAAGATAAATCCCAAAAAGAAGGAGGTAGAAAATAAGATGAAAGTGAGCAGTGTCGCTGAGATGAGGAATTTGGACAGGCGTGCAACGGAAGAATTTGGCATTCCCGAAGAGATCTTGATGGAAGATGCCGGTGATGCCGCATACTTCGTTATGCTGAGGGGGACTGGCATAAAAGACAAAAAATTTGTCGTCTTCTGCGGTATAGGAAACAACGGCGGAGATGGATTTGTTGTAGCGAGGAAGATCCAATCGAGCGGGGGATCCGTGAAGGTCTTTCTCCTGGGAGATGAAAAAAAATTGAAGGGATCGACAAAGAAGAATTTTGAGATCATATCCAGAATAGGGATAGATATTGAAGTCGTTAATTCAATCGATTCCATAAAAAGTGATGTTACCCATTCTGACGCCGTTGTTGATTCTATATTTGGAACAGGTCTCACAAGAGACGTGAAAGGGATATATAGGGATGTAATTCAGCTGATAAACGATCGTGGAAAGAAGGTATTCAGCATCGATATTCCATCGGGCATAAACGGTGATACTGGAGAGACCATGGGTTGTGCCGTAGATGCAGATTATACGATAACACTCGGACTTCCGAAGCTGGGGAATGTGCTCTACCCTGGATATGAGAGGTGCGGAAAGCTTTATCTCTCGCACATATCCTTCCCTCCATCGCTTTATGATACAGAGGAGATCAAAGTTGAGATAAATCACCCGTTGGAGCTTCCAGAGAGGGAAAGAGATACACATAAAGGGAATTGCGGTAAGGTTCTCTTCATGGCGGGCTCCTCAAATTATCTGGGTGCTCCCTATTTCTCTGCACTATCCTTCCTAAAGGCAGGTGGGGGGGTCTCTTACCTTGCCACACCAAAGTCCATCTCCTCGTTTTTGGCAATAAAAGGAGGTGAAATCGTCTTTCTTCCCCAAAAAGAGACGAGTTTTGGAAGTTTAGCAGTGGAAAGTAAGGATGAAATTTTAGAACTTTCAAAGAGGGCAGAGATGGTCGTTATGGGTCCCGGCGTCTCTTTAAATGAAGAAACCCAAAGATTGGTAAGAGAACTAGCGGATATGATCGAGAAACCTCTGCTGATAGATGGGGATGGGATCACCGCCATCGCGAAAGATATGGATATAATAAAAAATAGAGAAGAAGCAACGATCTTAACACCACACATGGGTGAGATGTCCAGGATAACGGGTATGGATGTGGATCAGATAAATAGAGACAAAATAAGAGTCTTACAAAAAACTGCAAAGGAATTAAAAGCAATCATCGTCTTAAAGGGAGCTCATTCTCTCATAGGGTATCCAGATGAATCAGTTTTTATCAACATGAGTGGGAATCCGGGTATGGCTACAGCCGGAAGTGGAGATATATTGACGGGTACGATAGCCGCCATCTTCGGCCTTGGGTTACCGATTTTAAATGCTACAAGGATCGGTGTCTTATTACACGGATTATCCGGAGATTTGGCTGCGCAGGAAAAGGGAGAGGACGGAATAACTGCAGAAGATATACTGAATCACCTTCCCAATGCACTGAAACATTATAGAGAAGACTTCGATAAGCTCTCTAAGGATTATGGCGGTGTTTATATGGTGTAGGAATGGTGAGGTTGTTATTCACATTCAAAAATTATACGACCACAGCTACGGTCACCTTATCCCTTATCGGTAAAAGTTTGATCTTTTCTCCCTTTTCGGTCAAAAATTCTTTTTTCACGTCAAAATAGCTTGAATCAAGCTCTACCTCATCTCCATCTATCTCAATCGTCACTGTATCTCCTTCTGGTTCCATCTCTCTAAGCTTCTCTGCGACGATCTTTGAATCTTCCCTGAATTTGGGCCCGATCTTCTTCATATTCGGCATCACCTCAATTATCTTGCGGTTGAAGGTGGGTTTCGTCCGAAGGATTTTAACCTCTCTGGCACCGACGGTTCCTTTGATATCGATCAGATCACCTTCGGAAAAGACGCCTGCCTCATCGTGTATCTCGAGCAGATTTACCTCTTTGTTGAGAGGCATCCCTTGATCGGATTTGTATCTCCTTATCGAACTCACCAGATCCTTTACGATCTCTCCGATCTTGTGTGAACGTTCGTCGAAAGGTATCTTGGAATGATCGGGATAAGATTGTAGATGCACGTATCTTTGAGGACTTTCTTCAAAGAGATGGGAATAGATCTCCTCTGAGATGTATGGCGTAAACGGTGCCAAAAGCCTCGATAAAACGTCTAAGGTGAGCTTGATTGTATATAGAGTGGAGTTATCTCTCTTTTCGTAGAGCCTCGACTTTACCATCTCGATATAATTGTCAGCAAAGACATTCCAGAGAAAGGATCTTATCCTCTTTATGGCATCGTCAAACGAGTAATCTTCCATATAACCTTCTACTTCGACCACAGTTTTATGCAATTCACTTAACAGCCATGAATCGATCGTGTTTATTCTCTCTGGAATCTCTCCATCGTAATCTTTCAGGTGGATCATGCAGAACCTGAATACGTTCCATAGTTTTCGGATAAATCTGGACGATGATCGGATATCTTCCCACCGAAATAAGATATCGGAACCGGGTCTTCCGGCAGACGCCGCCCATAATCTAAAGACGTCCGCTCCATATTTTTCCATTATCTCTTCTGGGGGTATTATATTTCCACGGCTCTTGCTCATCTTATAGCCATCTTCCCCAAGAATCATCCCATTTATGAATATTGTATCCCATGGCTTCTTACCGATGAGCTCTCTCGTCCTCAATATTGTATAAAATGCCCAAGTTCTTATTATATCGTGTCCCTGGGGTCTCAACTGTGTTGGCTTTATCTCCTTCTCGTTCTCACCGTTCCAGCCCGCCACGTTGATGGCAGAAAGAGAACTATCCATCCATGTGTCCAGAACATCTTTCTCCGGTATAAACTCGTATGACCCACATTTGTCGCAAGGATCCTTTGGTTTCGTATTATTCGGGTCAAGCGGAAGCCATTCAACTTTAGCGACCTTTGCCTCCCCGCAGTTTGCACAGTACCAGACGGGGATCGGTGTGGCAAAGACCCTCTGTCGTGATATGCACCAATCCCAATCCATCGACTCCGTCCAATTTTTTAGCCGATAAAACATGTGCTCCGGCATCCATCTAATTGAGCGGGCGGTCTCTATGATCCCTTCCTTATCCACCTTTAGGAACCATTGAACCTCGGACAATATCTCGATTGGGGTGTGGCACCTCCAGCAATACCCGACGTTCTGCTCGATCTTCTCCCTTTTAATTAATATTCCTTCCTTCTCCAAATCTTCTATCACCGCTCTTCTGCATTCTTCGATCTTCATCCCTTCGTATCTTCCNCAAAGAGACGTCATCCTTCCCTTCCTGTCGACCGCCCGTCTCGTCTCCAATGAATGCTTCTTCCACCACTTNACGTCTTGTTTGTCCCCAAACGTACATATCATTACGATACCGGTCCCGAAATCTGGATCCACCTCTTCATCTGCAATTATTTTCACTTCTTGGCCAAAGAGGGGAACGCGTACCTTCTTCCCGATCAAATCTTTATGCCGCCCATCATCAGGATTTACAGCAACGGCAACGCAAGCCGAGAGTAATTCCGGTCTCGTCGTCGCTATATGTACACAAATCGAAGATTTGTGTACATAAAACCAGGAGGGTTTTAAACTCACCGATTCAAAGTTAATATAATTTAATTCGGTCTCTCTCGATTCGTATTCTACTTCGGCGAATGCTATCGCCGTCTCGCATCTGGGACACCAATTGACAGGATGTTTGTCTCGATAGATCAAATTTTTCTCGTGCATCTTGACGAAAGATATCTGCGTCTTCGCATAATACGCCGGAAGCATCGTTATATACTCTCTGCTCCAATCGATAGAGAATCCAAGCCTGATCATCGTTCTTCTCATCTTCTCTATATTTTTTGACGTTAAATCTTCGCATATCCTTCTGAATTTTTCCCTCGTGAGCTCGTTCTTGGTTATGTTGTATGTCTCTTCTGCCTTCACCTCCGTCGGCAGGCCGTGACAGTCCCATCCTTGTGGAAACATCACGTTAAATCCCTTCATCCTCTTATATCTCGCTATGAAATCTATATAGCACCAATTTAGAGAGTTTCCTATGTGAAAATCTCCTGTAGGGTACGGAGGAGGCGTATCTATAATAAAATTCTCTTCATCCGATCTCTCGCCAAAATAATACATCTCATCTTTCCAATCTTCAATCCATCTCTCCTCAATTTCTTTGAACTCATAGTCTTTTGTTATCTCAGACATCTAAAAATCTCCGATTTTTAGGTGCTCAAAAATCCTTTGGATTTTTGGCATGTGAAAATGTTCCATTTTCACTGCGACGAATCTTCGATTCGTCTGCATAGCACAAATCTTTGATTTGTGCCTATTTGCAAATCAAAGATTTGCAATCATCTAATCTCCATCCTAATAAAACCGATATTAAATTTTTCCATTCCAAGATATAGTTCTTTGTTGGCGCGAACTCGAAATGGCTAAATAAGAGGTAGGTAAAGTTGGGGAGGGGCAAAAAAGATGAGAGTTGTAGTGCCATTGGCAGATGGTTTTGAAGAGATCGAATTTAGTACGATCGTCGATATTTTAAGACGAGCTGGGGCAGACGTTATAACCGCTGGATTAAAGGAAGGAGCGATTGAGGGAAGAAGTGGGGTTAAGATGATACCTGATCTCTCGATAGATAAAATAACCCCCGATGACTTTGATGTGGTAGTTCTTCCGGGTGGTTCTCCAGGTTTTGTGAACCTTGGGAATGATGAGAGGGTATTGGGCCTGGTCAAGAAGATGTATGATAGAGGTAAGTACGTGACGGCGATATGCGGTGCTCCATCCGTGCTCTCGAAAGCAGGAGTGCTAAAGAAGAGAAAAGCCACGATTCACCCGACGTGTAAAGAGATGCTGGGAGATGCCCAGTATGTTGATGAGAGAGTTGTCATCGATGGGAAGATAATCACAAGCCAGGGTCCGGGTACGGCGATGGAGTTCTCGATGAACCTTGTTGAAGTGCTATTTGGAAGAGAGAAGATGGAAGAGGTAAATGGAGAGGTCTTAGCTAGGGTATGAGACATTATATCTCTAACTATTCTTGAATAGTCCTAAATTCGACTATGCCTAAAAAATAAAATAAAGAGAAGATGTAAAATAAATAAAGAGAGTATCTTTCTTTACTTTACTTCAAGATCCCTCCCTTCTTCATCTTCCCGATCTCTGTATCCCTCAGGCCCCTCTTGAATATCTTCTCTGCAGGGGTTTTTGGAAGTTCATCCATGAATTCTACGGACTTTGGAACGGCATATTTCGCCACTTTACCCCTGAAGAAGTTTATCACATCCTCTTCTTTTATCTTTCCCCTGTACTCCGGGGTTGGAGCGATGAAAACTTTCAACCTCTCGCTTCCAGGCCTATCTGGATCTGGGATACCCACTACAGCAGCCTCACTGACACCGGGAACCTCGTAAAGCATGTCGTCCATCTCAATCGTATATACCTTGTATCCCGAGATGTTAACCATGTCCTTCGTCCGATCGACGATGTGGATTCCGCCCTTTTTATCGATCGTTACGATGTCCCCGCTGTGTATGTACCCCTCTTCGTCGAATCCCGTTCCAACGTCAGGCCAGTATCCGAGCATCACATGAGGGCCTTTTATGCACAGCTCTCCCCTCAACTTCTCCTTTACGACTTTAGATATCGGTATCTCCCCTCCGGTCTCTTCATCCAAAATTTTTATCTCTCCGCCTACGAAGGGAAAACCAACCGAACCGACAAATTCCCTGCTCTTCTTATCCGATATGGGTGGAAGGATGAGAGAAGACCCAAGCGACATTGCTTTATTCATTATCATCCCGCAGTTTCTACGGCCAACCATCATCAATGCCATTCTTAACATCGGAGTGACACCAGGCATCTCTAATAAGCGGTTCAATGGGTGGAATAACTTTTTAGAAACCTCACTGCCCCCCATCATCGGAGCCAACACATCAATCGACGGGATGGTGGTTGTAGCCCCACCAGTCTCTGTGAATCCATAGGATTCAAAGAGTAAACTCTTTGACTTTTCTTCGAAACTCTCCTGTACCTTTGAGGCAAGTGGCATCGAACCGGATAGACAGAGCAGTCCTAAATCTCCTATGGTCTCATCTTCCGCCAGTTTCATGTACTGGGTTGGAGCCGTCGGCGTAAATACCGGATGATATTTCTTCGCCATTCTGATGAACTCCTTTGTGTCTCTTGGGTCTGTCACCAGAAGGAGTGTACACCCCCAGCTCATAAAAAACTCATAGAATTCGTGGCAGTAGATGTGGAACA